>JAFMMJ010000030.1 GCA_017859785.1 Ilumatobacteraceae bacterium | reverse complement strand
CGCGCCGAAGAAATCGGTCGCGAAGCCGGCGGCGAAGAAGGCTGTAGCCAAGAAGCCCGTCAAGCCCGCTGAGAAGAAGGCGGCTGCTCCGAAGAAGTCGGTCGCGAAGCCCGCAGCCAGAAAGGTCACTGCCAAGCCGGTGGCGCAGAAGGCCGTACCGAAGAAGGCCGTCAAGCCTGTCGCCCCAACGAAGGTTGTTCCCGAATTTCCGAAGCCTCGAGGGGTCTCCAAGGATGGAATCGCCTACACCAAGGAGTTCGACGTTCGATTCCTCAAGGCACAGCGTGAGCTGCTCCTCGAGGAGCGTGAGCGGCTCGTAGGACAGGCCGACCGACTCGAGCACGACGCTCAGGAACTCATCGACGAGGCTGAGATGGGCGATGTGCAATTCGACGACGAAGGCGGCGAGGGCGACACGATGGTGGTCGAGCGCGAGCGCGACCTCGCCTTGAGCGCTCAGGCCCGCGAGGCGGTCGCTGAGATCGACGCCGCTCTCGAGCGGATCACCTCGGGTCGCTACGGCTTCTCGCTCGTCTCCGCGAGACCGATTCCGAGGGAGCGCCTTGAAGCGATCCCTTGGGCCACCGAACTCGTCGAGGAGAAGGTCGGCGGTATCGGGCGGTGAGCCAAGTCGGGCGGGCCGGTCGTCGCCTCGCCCTGCCGATCGGCGCGGCGGTGATCGTTGTCGACCAGGGCACCAAGCAGTGGGCGCTGGGGCGGTTGAGTGAGGGTCGCGTGATCGACCTCGTGTGGACGTTGCGCTTCCGTCTGACCTTCAACGAGGGAATGGCCTTCGGGGCCGGTCAAGGCCTAGGAGTCGCGATCGGGCTCCTCGCCGCGGTAATTATCGCGCTCCTCATCCGCCAGACCGCCCGCGCGATGCCGCGGAGCCAAGCCGCGGCTCTCGGTCTGATCCTGGGTGGTGCCGCCGGCAACCTGATCGATCGACTCCTACGTGATGAGGGACTCCTCAGGGGTGCCGTCGTCGACTTCATTGATCTCCAGTGGTTTCCCGTCTTCAACGTCGCCGATGCGGCGATCAACGTCGGCGCGGCGCTTCTCGTGATCGCGCTGATCATCGAGGCGCGCTCCACCGAGGACGAGCGGGAATCATGATCGAAGAAGAGGTTCCCGCGGCACTCGCCGGGGAGCGGCTCGATCGGATCGTCGCGCTCATGCTCGACGTGTCTCGATCGGCCGCACAGAGTGTCGTCGATTCAGGAGGGGTCTGTGTCGACGGACTCACCGAGATGGTCGGACGCCTACGACTCGTCGAGGGGCAGCGGGTGAGCGTCGATGAGTCGCATCTCCCGGGAGTGGATCTGCCGAGTCCCGACCCGGGGGTCGAGTTCGGTGTCGTCTACGCCGACGAATGGATCATCGTCGTTGACAAACCAGCGGGGCTGGTGGTGCATCCAGGCGCTGGGAACCCCGATGGAACGCTCGTCAACGGCTTGCTCGCCTCCTATCCCGGCCTTGAGCGGATCGGTGACCCCGTGCGACCAGGAATCGTTCACCGACTCGATGCGGGGAGCACCGGACTCCTGGTCGTCGCTCGCACTGAAGAGGCTCGGGAGGCGCTGATCGAGCAGTTCGTCGATCACTCCGCCGGTCGCACTTATCTCGCTCTGGTGTGGGGTCTTCCCGAGGCGCCCCACGGGGTGATCGACGCGCCGGTCGGTCGTTCACAGCGCGATCCGATGCGTATGGCCGTTGTCGCCGATGGCCGTGGAGCGCGAACCGAGTACGAGGTGTTGCAGTCCTTCACTGACCGCGGTCACCCCACCCTGCTCGAGTGCCGCCTTGAGACGGGGCGAACCCACCAGATTCGCGTCCACCTGTCGTCGATCGGCCACCCGTTGATCGGTGACCCGTGGTACGGACAGCGTCGACCGACCCTCGGTCTCGATCGGCCGTTCCTCCACGCGAGCCGGTTGGAACTGACGCACCCGGGTTCGGGTGAGCGGGTGTCGTTCGACAGTCCAGTCCCCGCCGATCTGCGCGGCGTCCTCGACTCGCTGACTCCGAGCTAGCGCGCGGTCAGTCGGTCACGCTCGGCCACGGAGCGGCTCCGCGCGCCATATCGACGATCACGGCGAGGGTGTACCCGTCGAGGTGCGAGCGCATCGTCTCACCAGCCACCTGCCAGATGGCGAGGAGCACGCATTGGCCCTCGTGATCGCAGGCTCCGTCAGCATGTGGTTCGCCGAAGTCTCCGAGCGTGATCGGACCGTCCACGGCCGAGAGGATCTCGCTCAGTCGAATCGACTCGGGATCGCGAGCGAGCACATATCCACCGCCGACCCCTCGCTTTGAGCGCACAATCCCAGCGCCTTTCAGGGCGAGGAGGATCTGCTCGAGATAGGGCTGTGGGAGCGCCGTGCGCTCGGCGATATCGCGCACCGAGGTCGGACAGGAGGGATCCTCACGCAGAGCCAGGGACAGCAAGGCTCGGCACGCGTAATCACCTCGTGTCGAGACTCGCACGAGGACATCGTAGGAGGTCGGCGGCGGTACCGTTGTCTCGCGGCGTCGCGCGACGTCCGCCCACCCCACGAGCCATGAGCACCCCCGCGACTCCCGTCCTCCCCGACTACGGCGGCGCCTGTCTCGATGGGGTGATGCCCGTGCTCACCGGCTCGGTTCCACCGCCCGCCTGGATGCCGGAGGCGCTCGACGGAGCGCGAGCGGTGGTCCTCCTCGTGCTCGACGGGCTCGGATGGCTGCAACTCCAGGATCGCCGCCACGCTCTGGCGAACCTCGCGGCGCTCGAGGGCTCGCCGATCACCTCCGTGGCTCCAAGCACAACAGCGACCGCGCTCACCACGATCGCGACCGGGCTGACCCCGGGCGAGCACGGCATCGTCGGCTATCGCATGATGGTCGGCGGATCGATCCTGAACTCCCTGAGATGGTTCGGCCCCTCCGGCGATCGCCGTTTCGACGCGCCTCCCGCTGAGATCCAGCCGCATCCGCCCTTCCTCGGTTCGCGGGTACCGATCGTCACCCCGTCGGAGCTGATCGGGTCGGCGTTCTCCGAGGCACACCTCCGAGGAGCGGAGGCGGTCGGGTGGAGAGCGTCCTCATCGGTTCCGGTGCTCGTACGAGGGCTCCTCGACGAGGGTCGTCCCCTCGTGTACGCCTACTACGCCGGGGTCGACAAAATCGCTCACGAGCGTGGCCTGGGGGCGTTCTACGACGCTGAACTGCGAGACGCGGATCGCCTTGTTGGCGACCTGCTCGACGTGCTCGATGCCGACACCGCGCTCGTGGTGACCGCTGATCATGGTCAGGTCGAGGTCGGCGACCGCATCATCGAACCCTCCCGCGAGATCCTTGGACTCACGAGCGGGCAGTCGGGGGAGGGTCGCATGCGCTGGTTCCACGCCAAGCGAGGAGCCACGGCCGAGCTGTTCGACGCGGTCCAGTCGGAGTTGGGGAGCACTGGTTGGGTGCGCACGATCGAGGAGGTGATCGCCGAGGGCTGGTTCGGTCCGAGGGTCCCGCCTCCCGTGCGAGCGCGACTGGGCGATGTGGTCGTGGCCGCCTACGAACCGGTGAGCTACCACGACCCCGACGACAGCGGGCCGTTCGAGTTGATCTGTCGGCACGGTTCGCTCACCGCCGAGGAGATGCTCGTACCTTTGATTGCCGCCCGTGGGCGGGCCTGAACGAGCACGAAAGGAGTCCCCGATGGATGAGAACGGAATCGACACGGGCGCCGAGTTGGTGTCGGGCGGGGGAGAGGATGCCGACCAGTCGACGACGGGATCGGTGACCGAGCCCGCCAAGGTCATGCGCATCGGGTCGATGGTGAAGCAGCTGCTCGAAGAAGTTCGTCAGGCGCCGCTTGACGACGCGAGCCGTGAGCGGCTTGCTGAGGTTTACGAGCGCTCGATCGTCGAGTTGTCCGAGGCGCTATCTCCCGATCTGCAGGACGAACTGCGCATTCTGACCCTTCCCTTCGAAGAGGGGGAGGTCCCCTCAGAGGGTGAGCTTCGAGTCGCGCAGGCTCAGCTCGTCGGCTGGCTCGAGGGCCTCTTCCATGGAATCCAGGCGACCCTCTTCGCCCAGCAACTCGCGGCTCGACAGCAACTCGATCAGATCCGGCAACTGCCCCAGGCCCCATCCGAGCGGCCGGGAACGTACCTCTGATCTCTCCGGCGGGCGCCGGAAACGGTTCTGGACACCTCTGATAGGTTCGACGAACCACATCGCTGTGATTCGTTTTGTCCGCCCCGAGCATCCGCAACCGATACGTGCCTGACTCCTTCACTCACCTCCATGTACACACCGAGTTCTCGATGCTCGACGGTGCCTCCCGGATCGACGATGTCGTCGCGAAGGCACTCGAAGACGGCCAGCCGGCTCTTGGCATCACAGATCACGGCAACATGTATGGGACCCTTGAGTTCTATAAGGAGTGCCGAGCGCGCGGGATCAAACCGATCATCGGTACCGAGGCCTACATGGCCCACGACAGCAGGCACGAGCGGCCGGCGCGTCGCGGTCGGATGGATGACTCCGGTGGTGACACCGACGGCGGGCACAAGCTCTACTACCACTTGACCCTGCTGGCCGAGAACGACATCGGCTACCGGAACCTCATCCAACTGTCCAGCCTCGCCTTCCTCGAGGGCTATTACTACAAGCCTCGAATCGACTGGGAGTTGCTTGAGCGCTACTCCGAGGGGCTCATCGCGACCACTGGATGTCTCGGCGGCCAAGTGCTCCAGACCCTGATGCGAGGTGACTACGACGGCGCGCTCGCCAAGGCGGCCCGTCTTCAAGACATCTTCGGTCGCGACAACCTCTTCGTCGAACTCCAAGACCACGGAATACCTGAGCAGCACGAGACAAACCCAAAGCTGATCGACATCGCCAAGGCGATCGGCGCGCCTCTCCTCGCGACGAACGACTCCCACTACACCCATGCCCACGACCACGAGGCGCACGACGCCCTCCTGTGTGTGCAGACCAGCTCGCTGCTCTCGGACCAGGACCGCTTCAAGTTCAAGGGCGAGGGCAGTCACTACCTGAAAACCGCGGCCGAGATGCGGTATCTGTTCCGCGAGATCCCCGACGCCTGCGACAACACGCTGTGGATCGCCGAACGGGCCGAACTCGACATCAGCTTCGGCGATGCGCTCCTGCCGAACTTCCCGTTGCCTGAAGGGTTCTCCGATGACCGGGCGTATCTCGAGCACCTCACTTGGGAGGGGGCGAAACGCCGATGGGGGAGCGACCTGCCGCCGGCGGTCGTGGAGCGCCTCTCCTACGAGCTCGAGGTGATCGCCTCGATGGGCTTCTCGTCGTATTTCCTGATCGTCTGGGACCTCATCCGGCACGCCCGTGACTCAGGTATTCGAGTAGGCCCGGGACGAGGTTCGGCGGCAGGGTGCGCTGTCGCGTACTGCCTGTGGATCACCGATCTCGACCCGATCCGCTACGACCTGCTCTTCGAGCGGTTCCTGAACCCATCGCGTATCTCGATGCCCGATATCGACATGGACTTCGACTCGAGGTACCGCGACGAGATGATCCGCTACGCGGCTGACAAGTACGGCCGCGACCACGTCGCGCAGATCATCACGTTCGGCACGATCAAGGCGCGTAACGCTGTGCGCGACGCCGCCCGAGTGCTCGGACTGCCCTACGCCGCGGGTGACCGTGTGGCCAAGGCGATGCCTCCGCTCGTGATGGGACGCGACACACCACTGCGGTACTGCTTCGAGGAGGACGAGAAGTACCGCGACGGTTATAAGGCCGCCGGAGAGTTGCGCGATATGTACGAGGCGGACCCCGATGTCCGTCGAATCGTCGACGTCGCCAAGGGGCTCGAGGGATTGAAACGCTCCGACGGCATCCACGCGGCGGCGGTGGTCATTACCAAGGAACCCGTCACCGAGTACCTGCCGGTGCAGCGCAAACCGGAGTCCAACCAGAACCCGGAGGACGCTCCGCTCGTCACTCAATTCGAGATGCACGGGGTCGAAGAACTCGGCCTGCTCAAGATGGACTTTCTCGGGCTGCGGAACCTCGACGTCATCACCGACACCCAGGCCATGGTGAGAGCGGGCGGTCAGCCTGACTTCGACATCGACCGAGTGCCCCTCGACGACACCGCGACCTTCGAGTTGCTGTCCCGCGGGGACACGATCGGTGTCTTCCAGCTCGAGTCGCCGCCGATGCGACAGTTGCTGAAAGCCCTCGCCCCGAACTCCTTCGAGGATGTTTCAGCGGTCTTGGCGCTCTATCGACCCGGGCCGATGAGCGTCAACATGCACTACGACTACGCCGACCGGAAGAACGGACGCAAGCCGGTCGAGTACTTCCACCCCGATGCCGTCGAGGTACTCGACGACACCTTTGGGCTGATGATCTACCAGGAGAGCGTCATGCGAGTCGCCCAGCGATTCGCTGGCTACGACCTCGCTCAGGCGGACAACCTCCGTAAGGCCTGCGGTAAGAAACAGCGCGATCTCATGGAGGCGGAACGCGCGATGTTCGAGGCGGGCTGCGTGAAGACCGGCTACGGCGAGAAACTCGGCCGTGAGCTCTTCGACGTCATCGAGCGGTTCGCTGACTACGCCTTCAACAAGAGCCACACCTTCGGCTACGGCCTGGTCACCTACCAGACGGCTTATCTCAAGGCCCATTACCCGGTCGAGTACATGGCGGCGCTGCTGACCAGCGTGAAGGACAAACTCGACAAAGCGGCCGTCTATCTGGCGGACTGTCGGTCGGCAGGCATTCCTGTGCTCACCCCGGATATCAACCGGGCCGAGACGGACTTCACCGCCCTCTCGGCCGACCGAGTCCCACCGGGCGTCGAACTTCCTCGGGGGTGTCCCGGTGCGATCGTGTTCGGACTGTCGGCGGTGCGCAACGTGGGTGTCGGCCTGATGGAGCAGCTGCTCGAGGAGCGTCGTGAGAACGGCCCCTACGAGTCATTCCAAGAGTTCGCTGAACGAGCGCCTGAGCCGGTGTTGCATCGCCGTACCGTCGAGTCGCTGATTAGGGCCGGAGCCTTCGACGGCCTCGGTCACCCGCGTCTTGGTCTTCTCGCGGTGTTCGAGCAGATCATCGACACCACCCTGACAAGACGACGTGAGCGCTCACAAGGCGTCATGAGCCTCTTCGGTGATTGGGCGGGCGAGGACGCCGATCCTGTGTTCGAAGAGGCCATCGAGATCCCGGACCGCGAGTTCGACAAGTCCGAGCGGCTACGCGTGGAGAAGGAGATGCTCGGCCTCTACGTCTCGGATCACCCGCTTCGTGGCGCGGAGTCGGCGCTCCGACGCCGAGTCGAGCGTTCGATCACCGATCTCGAGACCATGGACGACGGCTCGATCGTCGTGGTCGGTGGCGTGGTGACCACCCTCGCCCGTAAGTACACCCGAGCCGGCGACCAGATGGCCACGTTCGTGCTCGAGGATCTCGCAGCCTCTATCGAGGTGACCGTGTTCCCGAAGATGCTCGCGACACAGGGGCACAAACTGCAAGACGACGTCATCGTCGCGGTGAAAGCCCGACTCGACCGACGCGACGAGTCGCGGTTTGGTCTCATCGCCATGGAGATCTCCGTGCTCGACGGCCTGAGCGACGGCCCGGCGTCGTTGTTGACCGTCCGCCTAAGCGCGAACCAACTCGACGCCGGCGGAATCGACCGACTTCGGGAAATCATCAGCGAACACCCGGGTCGCACACCGGTCGAGATCGAGGTTCCACCCGCCCAAGTCGTGCGTCTTCCTGACGACTATCGGGTCGATGTCGACCGTGTGATCGGCGAGATCCGGGTCGCGTTCGGACACGACGCGGTCAGGCTCTGAGCGCTGACTTGTCGCCCCGTCGCGTCGAGATGGCACAATAGGGGGGTATGCCTACCGTGGGAGAAGGGTTATGTCGGTAGAAGTGGTGACGAACGACGCCAGTGCGGTCACCGACTCGCAACTGGATGAGATGGCCTCCATGGGGGGTTCTTTCGATATCGGCGCGATCTCGAAGGCCCGTGAGGAGTGGGTGCTCTCGACGACGGCCCGCATCGGAACGACGTTGCACGGATTCACGTTCTCGACTCTGGAACGAATCGGCGGCACGCCATGTGTGCTGATCGGGATGATGAGCACGAAGCGTCACGCCAAGCGCGAGACGGTGCTCCGAGGGCTGATGAAAGAGGCGTTCCACCGCGCGCTGATGGCCTTCCCCGACGAGGACGTCGTGGTCGGCTCGCGTTTCGTCTCCGCCGACGCGATGGTGATTCTGAAGGATCTTGACGATGTCACGCCCCGTCCTGGGGCCCGGGCGGTCGGGGAGGAGCGTGCCTGGGGTCGGCGGCTCGCGAAGCGCTTCGGTGTTGACTCGACCTACGAGGCTGAGTCGTTCACGGTCGCGTCCGACGGTCGCGGCGGGTTCATCGACCACGAGGCCCTCAAGCCCGAGAAGGTCGCGGCGGCGCAACGCAAGCTCTTCTCCGCTGTCGACGATAAGCGCGGCGGTGTGCTGATCGCCTACGGCTGGACGATGGCCGAGGATCTGGTCAAGCTCGGCGCGCGCTGAGATGGGCGACCTCGGGGAGGTCGTGCGCAACCGGCGGATGAGCCGGGCTTTCACGGGCGCACCGATCCACCCGGAGGTTCTTGACCGCATGGTCGACCTCGCGAGTCGGGCGCCGAGCGCGGGAAAGACCCAAGGTTGGCATCTCGTGGTGTTGTCCGGCGCGGACACCGCCCGCTACTGGGACGCGACCCTTCCCGAGGCGCGCCGAGCCGGTTTTGCTTGGCCCGGTCTGTTGCTCGCACCGGTGGTGATGGTCGTCGTGGCCGACCCCGAGGCCTATGTCGCTCGCTATGGGGAGCCCGACAAGGCGCACACCGGCCTCGGATCGGACCGGGACGCGTGGCCCATCCCGTATTGGACGGTCGATGCGTCGATGGCGGCGATGGTCCTGCTGCTCGCCGCCGAGGACGAAGGGCTCGGCGCGCTCTTCTTCGGGCCCTTCGGTGCGACCGAAGCGGTCAGAGTCGCACTTGACATTCCGGACCGGATGGAGATCGTTGCGACGATCGCCCTTGGCGAGGCCGATCCCGAGGCGACTCACCGAGGCCGCAGTTCCAGTCGACCGCGGCGGACCGTCGATCAGATCGTGCATCACGCACGCTGGTGATTACTCGCGGCCGGTGAGTTGAGCGAGCAGCGCCTCGGGTGAGTCGACCGGGAGTTCGCAGACGTGATCGCGGCAGACGTAGGCGAGACCGGGTTGGCGGCCCTCCCAGAGCGGAGAGTCGAAGGGCTCGCCCCAGGCGAGCACCATGTCGGGACGCCATACGGCTCTCGCGACCCTCACGAGCTCGGGATAATCGCCGGGAATGACGACCTCGGTGATCCCGCGATGTCGAACCTCGAGTGCGGCGAGGGCGTTCGAGAACGCCGTCGGAGCCCGCTCGATGAGAGCTCCGAGCAGAATCAGGATGCGGTCGGCGTGGTTGGTGTAGCGCTGATCGCCCGTGAGCGCTCCGAGTCGGATGAGCGCGAGGGCTGCGGTCGAGTTGGCCGACGGCACCGCCTGGTCATGCACATCCTTTTGCCGAACCACGAGTTGCTCGGCATCGTCGGCGGTGGTGAACAGACCTCCGTTGTCAGCGTCCCAGAAGTGATCGAGCATCGTGTCGGCGGTCTCGATGGCGAGGCGGGTCCAGTCGGCCCGTCCGGTCGCTTCACCCAGCCGGGTGAACGCGTCGACGAGCGCAGCGTGGTCGGCGGCGAGCGCGGCGTGGCGGGCCCGCGGCTGTCCATCCGCCTGCCAGGAACGGAGCCAGCGGCCGTCGCTGGTGCGAAGTTCGTCCACGAGGAAGCGCCCGATTCGCTCGGCCGCCTCCACCCAGTCCGGTCGGTCGAGGGCGGTAGCCGCATCGAGCAAAGCGGAGATGAACAACGCGTTCCACTCGGTGAGCACCTTGTCGTCGCGCCCCGGTCGTGAACGCTGTGAACGTGCCTCGAGGAGTCGCCGGCGGCTCTCCTCTATCTCGGCGGGGCGGAGGAGTGCCCCCCGGGCGTGGAGCCGATTCGGGATGCTCCGCCCCTCGAAGTTGCCGGCTTCGGTGATACCGAACCACTCGAGGACTCCGGCCGACTCGGCGCCGAGCACATCGCGGACCTCATCGGGGGTCCAGGTGTAGAACCATCCCTCCACCGAGTTGCCGTCGGGGGTGAGGGAGTCGGCGTCCTCCGCCGAGTGGATCCCTCCGGCCGGGTCGGCGAGCGTGGCGAGCACGTACTCGACCGTCTCCTCCACCACGAGGCGCCAGCCATCGCGACGGAACAGCGACCAGCCCTGGCGGTAGGCGCGGATGAGGAGCGCTTGGTCGTAGAGCATCTTCTCGAAGTGGGGCACCAGCCACTCCCGATCGACGGAGTACCTCGCGAACCCCCCTCCGAGATGGTCATACATGCCGCCCGAGGCCATCGCGTCGAGGGTGGTGGTGGCCACGGCAGCGGCGCCGTCGCCGCCATTGGTCATGTAGGCCCGCATCACCAGCTCGAGATGGAAGGTTGACGGGAACTTCGGGGCTTGACCGAATCCGCCCCAGTCGGCGTCGAAGGCGCCCGCGAGCCGATTGAGCACCTCGTTCACGACCTCGAGTCCCGGAAGGCCACCGGTCGGAGACACCGAGGAGGTGGCATCGACCGCGGCGACGAGCGCGGACGCGTTGGCGTCGAGCTCGTCTCGCCGGTCTCGCCAGACCTCACCGAGGGCACCGAGCAACTTGAGGAACGCCGGCTTTGGGTAATACGTGCCGCCCCAGAACGGCCGCGCGTCGTGGTCGAGCACGACGGTGAGCGGCCAGCCACCGCGGCCGGTCAGGGCGACGACGGCGTCCATGTAGATCGAGTCGACGTCAGGACGCTCCTCGCGGTCAACTTTGATGTTGACGAAGCCGGAGTTCATGGCTTCGGCGACCTCGTCGTCCTCGAAGCACTCGTGCGCCATGACATGGCACCAGTGGCAGGCCGAATACCCGACGCTCAAGAGGATGGGCACGTCGCGTCGCCGGGCCTCCTCGAAGGCTTCGGTCGACCAGGGATGCCAGTCGACCGGATTCTCCCGGTGCTGGCGGAGGTAGGGGGAGGTCTCCCCGCCGAGACGGTTCACGCTCACGACCCTAGGGGCCACCGGCGACCTCGGCAGGACGGACCCCGAAGACGGCCGGTACCCTCGCCGCGTGACGTCGCCGGCCGACAAGCTGCCCATCAAGATGCTCAACGACCGCCTGCTGGTTCGGATCGGTCGCGACGACGGGGAGCGGCGGTCCTCGGGGGGCATTCTCATCCCGGCAACCGCGCAGATGGCCAAGCGGCTCATCTGGGCGGAGGTCATCGCCCTCGGACAGAACGTCAGGGCGGCTGAGGTGGGTGACCTCGTGCTGTTCTCACCGGACGACCGCTACGAGGTCGAGGTGCAGGGAGAGGACCTGATCATGTTGCGCGAACGCGATCTGCACGCCGTCGCGGCTGAGCGGATCGAGGCGTCGACCGGTCTCTACCTGTAGCGGCTCCCTAGGCTGGGAACGTGGAGGTCAACGAGAGCTGGAGCCCGGTCGAGGCGACACCAGATCTCCTCGCGCGCGTCCGGTTCGACGACCGCGGTCTCGTGCCGGCCATCGCCCAAGATGTCGAGAACGGCGAGGTGCTCATGCTCGCCTGGATGAACGCCGACTCGCTCGCGATGACCCTGCGTGAGGGTCGCATGGTCTATTGGTCGCGCAGTCGCTCCGAGCTCTGGCGCAAGGGGGACACCAGCGGCGATCACCAGGAGGTCAGGTGGGCTCGCTACGACTGCGACGGTGACACGTTGCTGTTCGGCGTCGTGCAGCACGGCCGAGGGGCCTGCCATACGGGTGAGCGGACCTGCTTCTTCCGTCCGTTGACGCCATGAAGCTCCATCCGGACCCAGAGACCTTCCTCAATCTCGCGGCTGAGTACACGGTCGTGCCCGTATGGACCGAGGTGCTCGCTGACCTCGAGACGCCGGTATCAGCCTTCATGAAACTCGTGGGCGATGACCCCGGCTTCGTCTTCGAGTCGGTCGAGCACGGTGAGCGCTGGAGCAGGTTCTCCTTCATCGGTCGGGATCCGGTGGCCACCCTCGTGCTGCGCGACGGTCAGGTGTCGATCACCGGCGACCCCGGTGTCGATCTACCAACCGATCACGGGATGCTCGTCGCCCTTGAGCAGTTGCTCGCGGCGCATTCCTCGCCCGAGATCGATGGATTGCCACCGCTTTTCGGGGGCTTGGCTGGCTTCCTCGGCTACGACGTGGTGCGCGAGATCGAGCACCTACCCGATGTGCCGGCGGATGACCACGGCATGCCGGACGCGGTGATGAGCCTGATCGGCTCCCTCGCGGTCTTCGATCACTGGCGTCAGCGGATTCTGCTGATCGAGTCGGTTATGACGGGCGGTCTTGACCGTGATGGTCTGCTCGCCGCGCGTGAGCAAGCTGGACGAGCGGTCGACGAGGCCGCCTCGCGGCTGGCTGAGCCGCTCACCCAACCGCCGGCGGAACCCCCCGACCCGACCGATCCGAATCCCGAGGTCACCTCGCCGACCGGTTCGGGGGAGTACCGACGCGCGGTCGAGGTGGCCAAGGAGCACATCCTCGCCGGCGACATCTTCCAGGTGGTGCTCAGCCAACGTTTCGATCTGCAACTCGGCGCGGATCCTTTCGACGTTTATCGGGTGCTCCGTCAGGTGAACCCCAGTCCGTATATGTACTTCTTGCGGACCGAGGGGGTCACCCTTGTTGGTTCGTCCCCGGAGCCGATGGTGCAATTGCGCGGACGCACGGTCATCAGTCGTCCGATCGCGGGCACGCGGCGCCGAGGTGTCGACGACGAGCACGATCGGCGACTCGCGGCCGAGTTGATCGAGCACCCGAAGGAGCGAGCCGAGCACGTCATGCTCGTTGATCTGGCGCGCAACGATGTCGGTCGGGTCGCCGAGTTCGGCACGGTGCGACCCGATGAGTTCATGACGCTCGAGCGCTACTCGCACGTCATGCACCTCACCTCGCAGGTGTCGGGCACGCTTCGCGACGGCCTCGGCCCGATCGATGTGCTGCGGGCGACCCTTCCGGCTGGCACGGTGAGCGGCGCGCCGAAGGTGCGCGCCATGGAGATCATCGATGCGCTCGAACCGGTGAAGCGCGGCCCGTACGCCGGAGTAGTGGGTTATCTCGACTGGTCGGGCAATCTCGACACCGCGATCTGCATTCGGACCATGTTCGTCCGCGCTGATGGCACGACGGCGTCGCTACAGGCGGGGGCCGGCGTGGTTGCCGACTCGGTTCCCGAAGATGAGGACCTCGAGTGCCATAACAAGGCGGCTGCGCTCCTCGCCGCGATTCCGGCGGCCCGTCGCATGGGACGTCGATGAGCGTGGTCGACTCGTCCTACGCCGTTCCTGGTCCGCGAGATCTGATTGAGGTAACCGGGGCTGATGCCGTCGGGTATCTGCACAGCCAACTGTCACAAGACATCGGATCCCTTGCTGTCGGTGAGCGGGTGCTCAGCCTCGTGCTCGAACCAGACGGGCGGGTCTGCGCCCCGATTGGCGTGTCGCGGATCGAGGACGAGCGCCTCATTCTCGACGTCGATCCCGGCTACGGGGAGGCGGTGACCGCCCGGTTGCTCCGGTTCCGACTGAGAACCGACGCCGAGTTCACGATGACCGCCGCTGAGCGTTCACGGGATGCGCGCGAGGAGGAGTCACGCATCATCGACGGCTGGCCCGCGCTCGGGAGCGAGATCATTCCCGGCGAGACCCTTGCCGCTGAGACCGGGCTGACCACGGTGGCGGTCTCATTCATCAAGGGGTGTTACCCGGGGCAGGAACTCGTCGAACGAATGGACTCCCGTGGCGCCGTGCCCCCTCGACGAATCGTCCGACTCGTCGTCGAGCCAGGCACCGAGGTCGGCTCGCCAGTCATCCGCGACGGTGCCGAGGTGGGGCAGGTGACGAGCGTTGCCGGAGTGAACGCCCTGGCGCGTGTCGGCCGGGCGTTCAACGACTGAGGCGCAGAGCGGAGACCTGCGACCAGAGCAGGAGCGCCCCGACGACCACGAGCGACCGCCACTCGGGAGTCCGAGCGGCCCACAAGATGCCGGCTGAGGTGACCGTCGCGCTCAGTCCGATCACCAGCCGAACGGCCGACGGACCGAACAGCGGACCGATGGCGTGAGAGAGGAGATGCCCGCCGTCGAGTGGCCAGAGCGGGATGAGATTGGCTGCGCCGATGACCACCCCAGCCCACCACACCGCCGTGGCGACACCGCTCGCTGAGATCGCGTCGACATCGAGGGGATGCGCAGCCCACGGGAGTAGACAGAGCCACCCGACGGCGATGTGAGCGGTCGGCCCGGCGGCGGAGAGCGCCATCCGGCCCGGTGTTGAGATCGACCGAGTCGGCTGAAACGACGTGTAGCCCACCATGAACCCGAGCGAGATCGCGGCATCCGCTCCGAGGCGGCGCGCAACGAGTGCGTGCCCGAGCTCATGGATGACGGTGAACACCGCGAGCGAGGTGGCGAGGACGAGGCCCTCCACGCCGGGGTCGAGTCCGAAGACGATGAGGAGGAAGAACCAGAATCCGTTCGTCGCCTGTACGGGGAATCCGAGCAGCGAGAAACGTCGTTCGCCGCTCGTGGCCATGGGCGAACCGTATCCGCGACACCGGTCGCGGCTCTCGACATGGCGGTGGTCGCGCTGGTGAACACGCTCGTAGACTCGCCAGACGTGCCTTACGTCTACGCATTCGACCACGCCCACCGCAAGCCACCCATGTCCTACAAGGACCTTCTTGGTGGGAAGGGGGCGAACCTCGCGGAGATGACCACCGTCCTCGGTCTGCCGGTGCCTCCCGGGTTCACGGTGTCGACCGACGCTTGCCGCGCCTACATGCACGGTGGGTGGCCTGACGGTCTCGATGCGGAGGTGACCCGCCACGTCGCCAAGCTCGAGAAGATGATGGGTCGTCGCCTCGGCGACGCCTCTGATCCGTTGCTCGTGAGCGTGCGCTCGGGAGCGAAGTTCTCGATGCCGGGAATGATGGACACCGTCTTGAACCTCGGGCTCAACGACCGCAGCGTGGCCGGCCTCGCTTCGGTGACCGGCGATGAGCGCTTCGCCTATGACTCCTACCGTCGCTTCATCGCGATGTACGGACGCATCGTGCTCGGAGTCGACGGTGAGGTGTTCGAGCACCCTCTCGAGGCCGCCAAGGCCAAGGCGGGCACGTCGAACGACGCCGATCTCGACGCTGCGGCCTTGAAAGGGTTGGTCAAGACCTATCTCGCCGCCGTTCGGCGCGCGACGGGAGCTCCGTTCCCCCAGGATCCGCGCGACCAACTCGACGGAGCCATCGAGGCCGTGTTCCGCTCTTGGAATGGCGCCCGCGCGATCGCCTATCGAGTCCGCGAGAAGATCAGCCACGAACTCGGCACCGCCGTGAACGTGCAGGCGATGGTCTTTGGGAACCGCGACGACAACTCAGGAACCGGTGTCGGCTTCACCCGTAACGCCGCCACGGGCGAGAACCGTCCCTATGGCGACTTCCTCGTGAACGCTCAGGGAGAGGACGTCGTGGCGGGTATCCGCAACACCCTCGGCCTCGACGACATGAAGCGCCTTTTCCCGAAGATCCACGCTGACCTCCTCAAGATCTTCAAACGCCTCGAGGAGCACTACACCGACATGTGCGACACCGAGTTCACCATCGAGCAGGGTCGCCTCTGGATGCTCCAGACCCGCGTCGGTAAGCGCACCGGTGCCGCGGCGCTCAAGATGGCCGTCGACATGACGAAGGGCACGGCGGGTGTGAAGCGCAAGTCGTGGAAGATCTCGCGCGAGGAGGCGGTGATGAGGGTCACCGCCGAGCATCTCGAGTCGGTGCTCCACCCGCAGTTCTCGAAGAAGTCGACCGCGATCGCCAAGGGTCTCGGCGCTTCCCCCGGAGCCGCCGTCGGCCGCGTCTATCTGACCGCGGACGATGCGGAGGCCGCGGCCAAGAAGGGCGAGAAAGTCATCTTGGTGCGAAGTGAGACGAGCCCCGAGGACGTCCACGGAATGATGGTCGCCCAAGGCATCCTCACCTCGCGAGGTGGTCTCGTGAGCCACGCCGCGGTCGTCGCTCGAGGCTGGGGAACCCCGGCCGTCGTCGGTGCGGAGCAGGTGCGAATCGAGGGACGGCAGTTCAGCGTTGGCAGCACCGTCGTGAAGCAGGGTGACGTGATCTCGATCGACGGGCACACCGGGGAGATCATGCTCGGGGCGCTCGAGATGGCGAACGCGAAGCCGCCGAAGGAATACGACGTCGTCCTCTCGTGGGCGGACGCCATCCGCAAGGGTCGTCTCGCCGTTCGCGCAAACGCCGACACCGGACCCGATGCCGCCGTCGCGCGCGAGAAGGGGGCCGAGGGGATCGGCCTCTGCCGGACCGAGCACATGTTCCTCGCGCCTGATCGTCTCCCGATCGTGCGCGCGATGATCCTCGCCGACACCCCGCGCAAGGAGGCCAAGGCCCTCGAGCAGTTGCGCGTTGCCCAGCAGGCTGACTTCGAGGAGATCCTCGAGGCGATGGACGGGCTGCCGGTGACGGTGCGCCTCCTCGATCCGCCGTTGCACGAGTTCCTGCCCTCGGTGGAAGAGTTGAAGGTGAAGGCCGCGAAGCGGGGTCTCTCGGCCAAGGAGCAGAAGCTGCTCGCGGCTGCTGAATCCTGGGCCGAGCACAACCCGATGATCGGCACCCGCGGCGTTCGCCTCGGCGTCATCAAGCCGGGTCTTTACGCGATGCAGGTGCGCGCCCTTCTCGACGCCGCCGCCAAGCTCCGCGAGGCCGGTGGGCGTCCGATCGTCGAGATCATGATCCCGCTCACGGTCACTCGCGAGGAGTTGGCCTTGGCCCGCTCCTGGGTGCAAGAGGAGGTCGACGCCGCGCTGAAGGGGATGCGCCGCAAGCCGCACATCTCGATCGGCACGATGGTTGAGACCCCGCGGGCGGCGGTGCGCGCTGACGAGATCGCCGAGGAGGCTGACTTCTTCTCCTTCGGCACCAACGACCTCACTCAGCTCACCTTCGGGTTCAGTCGCGACGATGTCGAGAGTCGGATGATGCCGGCCTATCTCGAGCAGGGTCTGCTGAAGCGGAACCCCTTTGACACCATTGACCAGTCGGGAGTCGGCGACCTCGTTCGGCTCGGCGTTGAGAGAGGTCGGGCCACGAAGCCCGACCTCAAGCTCGGTGTCTGTGGTGAGCACGGTGGCGATCCGGAGTCGATCGACTTCTTCTACCGACTTGGTCTCGACTACGTGAGCTGCTCGCCGTTCCGCGTGCCGATCGCGCGCCTCTCGGCGGCGCAGGCCATCGTCGGTTCGAGCGACTCGCAGAAGTGATCTGAGCCACGGCCCAACGGGCCGTGGCAGGATTGCCCCATGGAGATCACCACCCGTCACACACCCGCCTACGGCGTTGCCCGCCTGCAGATGCAGGGAGGGGAGTCGGCGCGAGTCGAGTCTGGGGCGATGATGGCGATGTCGGCGGGGGTCGAACTGCGCTCGCGGGCCGAGGGCGGCGTTATGAAGTCGCTGAAGCGCGCGGCGCTCGGTGGCGAGAGTTTCTTCGTGTCCACCTACACGGCTCCAGCCGAGGGCGGTTTCGTCGACGTCGCCGCGCGGCTCCCCGGGGACATCACCGTTCATCAGGTGTCGCCGGAGTCAGCGCTGTTCATCTCGAAGGGCTCGTGGCTGGCCAATGAGCAAACCGTCGAGATCGACACCAAATGGGGCGGCTTCCGCAATCTGTTTGGATCGGAGGGTGGTTTCATCCTGCGGGCCGCGGGTGCTGGCCAGGTGGTATTCAGTTGCTACGGAGCGCTCGAGGTCTGGAATCTCGAGGCGGGCCAGCACTTCACGGTCGACACGGGGCACATGGTCGCCTACACCGAGTCGATCGGCATGCAGATCCGGCAGGCCTCTGGCGGTCTGGTGCAGACGGTGAAGAGCGGTGAGGGACTGGTGTTCGACTTCACCGGTCCGGGCCGGGTCTGGACGCAGACCCGCAACCCGAACGAACTGCTCGGGTGGATCTCCGCCGCTGTCGGTGGCGGATCGGGCCCGTCGGGTGGAGCGCTCGGCGGTCTGCTCGGTCGCCAGTGACGACGGACCTCGTGCTGCTGGCGGAGGCCACGTCTGGAGGGTTCGTCGCGATCGACGTCCACCTCTGGCATTGGATCGTACTACTCGCGCTAATCACCGCGATGCTGCTCGTGGACCTGCTGGTTGTGCACCGCGAGGCGCACGAAGTCCACATCCGAGAGGCGGCGATCGAGTCGGCGGTCTGGATCGGCTGTGGTGTGGCTTTCGCTGGGGTCGTCGGTTGGTGGTTCGGACTCGCCGCATCGGGTGAGTACATCTCGGGCTATCTCATCGAGAAGAGCCTGAGTATCGACAACGTGTTCGTGTGGGCGCTCATCATGGGGCATTTCTCGGTGCCGCAGCGCTACCAGCACCGAGTGTTGTTCTGGGGGATCTTCGGCGCACTGGTGATGCGCGCCGTCTTCATTTTCGCCGGTGTCGCCGTGATCGAGCGTTTCGACTGGGTGCTCTATCTCTTCGGCGCTTTCCTGCTCTTCACCGCAGGTCGGCTCATCTTCTCGTCGAAGGATCATGTCGACCCAGCTGAGAGCGCGTTTCTTCGACTCGTCGGCAGAGTGGTTCCCTCGACGTCGGAGATGGACGGCCAACGACTCTTCACCCGGATCGATGGGCGTCGACTCGCGACGCCGCTCTTCTCGGTGCTCGTCCTCGTGGAGGCGACCGATGTCGTCTTCGCGGTCGACAGCGTGCCGGCCGTGCTCGCCGTGAGTCGAGAACAGTTCATCGTGTTCGCCTCGAACGCGTTCGCGATTCTCGGCTTGCGGGCCCTCTATTTCCTGCTCGCCGACATGCATCACCGCTTCCGGTTCCTGCAACAGGGCCTCGCGACCATCCTCGGCTTCGTCGGCATGAAGATGATCGTCCACTCGTTTTTCCACATCCCGACTTGGCTGTCCCTCGCCGTGATCGCCATCGTGCTGACCTCGGCGATCGGCTTCTCGCTGAAGGCTGAGTCGCTTGAGGAGCAGGCGGTTCTCGCGGCTCGCGGTGTGACCGGCGCGGGCTCAAAGCAAGTGGAGGACGAGAACTAGATTCGGCCCATGGCGATCGCGGATGACGACATTGAGCGCATTCGCTCGGCCGCCTCGATCGTTGATGTCGTCGGTGCTCACGTCCAACTCAAACGGGCCGGACGGAATTGGGTCGGTTTGTGCCCGTTCCACGGTGAGAAGACGCCATCGTTCAACGTCCGCGAGGAGACCGGGCGCTATAAGTGCTTCGGTTGCGATGCGGCCGGTGACGTCTTCAACTTCGTCCAGTCGATCGAGCACACTGACTTTGTCGGCGCGGTCGAGCATCTCGCGAGTCGTCTTGGCATCCAGCTGAACTACACATCGACTGGCCAGTCGAAGGAGCGCGCCCGACGGAAACGCCTCGTGGCCACGATGGGCTCCGCCGTCGAGTGGTACCACGATCGGCTGTTGAACTCTCCGGACGCGCGTGCGGCACGGGACTATCTGCGGGCCCGTGGTCTCGCTGGTGAGACCGCGCGCACCTTTCGCCTCGGATGGGCACCCGACGACTGGGATGTGCTCTCGGGCGCGCTCGACGCCCCTCGGGACGACCTCGTCGCGACCGGTCTCGCCTTCGTCAACCGACGCCAACGTCTCCAGGACTCATTCCGGGCCCGCGTGATCTTCCCCATCTTTGATGAGAACGGGGAGGCCGTGGCGCTTGGTGGGCGCGTCCTGCCCGGCTCCGAAGATCCGGCGAAGTACAAGAATTCCTCGGAGACGCCGATTTACACCAAGTCGCGCACGCTGTATGGGCTGAACTGGGCGAAGTCGGAGATTGTCCGTCAGAACCGGGCAATCGTGTGCGAGGGATACACCGACGTCATCGGCTTTCACTCGAGCGGACTGCCGATTGCGGTCGCCACCTGCGGAACCGCTTTCACTGAGGAGCACGTTCGCCTTCTCAAGCGCTACACCTCGCGGGTGGTGCTCGCGTTCGACGCTGACGCGGCTGGTCAGGGGGCTGCCGAGCGCTTCTACGAGTGGGAGCAGAAGTACGACATTGAGGTCTCCGTGGCGCGCTTCCCGGGGGGTCGCGACCCCGGAGATCTCGCGCTCGATGACCCGGAGGCGCTCGCGGCGAGCATCGATTCGGCCACACCGTTTCTCGCGTTCCGACTCGATCGAGTTCTGCAGGCCCAGCCGGCCGAGACGCCTGAGCAGAGGGTGCGCGCGGGCGAGCGCGCCATGGCTGTGGTCAATGAGCACCCGAACGTGAACGTGCGCAAGATCTATGCCGGGCAGGTGGCGACCCAACTCGGACTCGCCGTCGGCGACCTTGTGAGGATCGCGGAGCGTGGAACCCGACGCCCTCAGATGGAGGCACCGAGGCCGTCGGGGGTCGCTCGGCATCGAGACACCGCCGAGTTCGCCGTGTTGAGCGCGCTTGTCCAGTCGTGGGACGAGGTGGCCCCAATCCTCGTCGGTGAGCTCTTTCTCGACGAGGTCAACCGGAGGGCCTTCGACGCGATCGCTGCCAACCCGGGAGATCTGCACGGTGCGCTCGCCGCAGCCGACCCGGAGGCCCGCGAGATCCTCGAGCGGGCCGCCATCGTTGACCTTGAGGTCGATCCTGAGGTTGAAGTGCGACACCTGGCGGCCACGGCGGTTCGCCGCGCCCTTCGCGGTCCGGTGGATCCGTCGCGGCTCGCGGCGGACACCGAGGCTCGCCGACTGATCGAAGTGCTCCACGATTCCGACCGGGGACGTGATGCCTTGGATGTGCTGCTCGGGTGGTTGACCGAACGGGATCCCACCGGATCGATGGACGAGCCGACCTCGTCCGCAACGGAGGGCGTGTCGTGACCGCGACACAACGGCCGGTATCCGCGGGAACACCTGGGCCGACCCCACTGGCCGGTGTGTCCGAGGTCGAATGGGGCGAGTTGGTCGAACTCGGCCGGGCGAGCGGGTCCATCCACGCGGACCAGATCGCCCATGTCTTCCGCGAGGTCGAACTCAACGAGGACAACCTCGGGGTGATCACCGGGGCGCTGGCCGTGCTCGGCATCGAGATCGATGACCGGGTCGAGCACGATGACACCCCGGCGGGCGGGGTGGAGGCCGATGAGGAGCGACTTGATGAGCGTCTGCTTGATCGGCAACGGACGAGCCGACGAAGTCGGCGCGGACGGGCCGAGGAGGGTGGTGGCGACAGTGTGCGGATGTACCTCCGCGATATCGGACGTGTCGATCTCCTCACCGTTGAGGAGGAACGCCGCTTGGCGCAGCTCGTCGAGCAGGGAGCAGTCGCCGCGACCGCGATCGACGCCGGGGTCGACGACCCGGCGGAGGTTCGACGGCTGACCCGTCAAGTGACCATGGGGGAGCGGGCGCGCAGCGAACTCACCCAGGCCAATCTGCGGCTCGTGGTGAGCATCGCCAAGCGCTACTCGAACCGCGGAGTGCAGCTTCTCGATCTCGTCCAGGAGGGCAACCTCGGCCTGATGCGCGCGGTCGAGAAGTTCGACCACACGAAGGGCTTCAAGTTCTCCACCTACGCGACGTGGTGGATCCGCCAGGCCATCACCCGGTGCATCGCCGACCAGGCGCGGACCATTCGTATTCCGGTGCACATGGTGGAACACATCAATCGCCTGACCCGCACCCGTCGGGAGCTCTTGTCGGAACTCCAACGCGATCCGACCCCCGAGGAGTTAGCGGCAAGGCTGCACATCCCGGTGGAGCGGGTCGAGGAACTGCTCCAGATCTCGATGGAGCCCCTCTCTCTCGACAGTCCGGTCGGTGAGGATGAGGACGCGGTGAGAGGAGACTTCGTCGAGGACCGAGGTTCCGCGCCCGACGCCGAAGCCGCTCGTCGTCTCCTTGAGCAGACCGTCAATCAGGTCATCGGTTCCCTCGGCGAGCGCGAGGCCGAGATCATCAGGATGCGTTTCGGGATCGGCCCGACCAATAGCCGTCCCCTCACTCTCGAAGAGGTCGGCGAGGCGCTTGGGGTGACCCGGGAGCGCATCCGCCAAATCGAGGCGAAGACGCTGATGAAGCTGCGATCACCCGGAACGGCCCAGCGACTTCGGGAGTTCCTTGACGCCGAGTGAGCGCGTGGCCGCTCGGGGGCGGAGCGGTAGTGTGTGGGAGCCATTCCGGGATAGCTCAGTTGGCAGAGCAGCTGACTGTTAATCAGCGGGTCGCAGGTTCGAGCCCTGCTCCCGGAGCTGGGAGCGGGGCCCTTCGGGGCCCCGTTCGCATTGGGGCGGTAGCTCAGTGGTCAGAGCAAGGGACTCATAATCCCCGGGTCGTGGGTTCGATCCCCACCCGCCCCAC
>JAFMMJ010000029.1 GCA_017859785.1 Ilumatobacteraceae bacterium | reverse complement strand
ACCCGCGACCCTCACCTTGGCAAGGTGATGCTCTACCAGCTGAGCCACGTCCGCGATGCGCGACGAATACTACCAACCCGCTTCAGCGAGCGGACACGGCCTCGGGCCTCAGGAGTCCTTCGGGCGGAGATCGACGGTGAGGGTCAACACCCCATCCTCCATAGCCCATGCGGCATCGCCGATGATCGCGAAATCCATGAAGTCGCGCTGCGCCTGCTCAATGAAGGCCTTGCGCTCATCCCCTGCCACCGGCGGCAACGGCCGTTGCTTCACTGCCTTGGCCCGGTCGCGGTAGCGCTCCAGCATCGCGTCGATATCGAGTTCAGCCATGTGTTCACCGTACCGAGTCGGCCGACTCGCCTCCATCCGAGGAGTTCGTCGTTGCGTCGATGGCGGACGAATCAGGTCGGACGTCGTTCTCGACGCGGGCGTCGTCTCCAGCGTCGTCGCGGTCAGCGGCCGCGGCCTCCGCTTCAGCGATCTCGGCGAGCACCCGCTCGATCATTCGCTCGCGCTCCTCGGTATCGGCCGCGAGGTAGGCATGGGTGGTCATCAACTCGAGCACAGCGACCTCCGGCGGATCGACGCGCGTCGACCGGATCAGCCAGACCGCGACCGCGATCAACGCGAAGCCGACCACCACAAGGGTGATCACGATGAGCAACACGAGGCGAGCGGCGGTCGGATCGCCGACGGTCACCTGAGCGGGCAGCACCCCTCGAGTTTGGCAGGTCACCGCTGGTGCATCGGGCACGCGACCGTGGCGCGACCAGCCACCATCGACCGCACAAGGGGCGTGCCGTCAAGCGCGCATCGCCCGTCACCCTCCCTGTGACCAGGCCCGGTGTCGCCGGTGTGACTTCCTCCCGCGGCCAGCATCGACGGCATCGTCTCAGCGATCACCTTGGCGAGTCGATCGCGATCCGTCACCTCGCGCATCGGCGTCGCCGGGTCGACCCCGGCGTGGAAGAGCACCTCGTCGACGCACAGGTTGCCGAGACCGCCGATGACGCGCTGGTCGAGCAGCACGCCTTTCACCGGTCCACGACGCCGAGCGACACCATCAAGCGCGGCAGCGATCATCCCAACCGGCGCTAGCAGGTCGACGCCCAGGTCGAGCACCGGGTCGAGGCGGTGCCGGGAGAACCGCCTCGGATCGTTCACCCGCATCTCGCCCTCATCGAATCGAACGATGAGCCGATCCCATGAAGGGTCATCGCGCCGCGCGCCGTACTCGAGTTGTTCGATCGCCGCGGCCCCATCGACGACGAGACGCCCGGTCATACCGAAATGCATGCCGAGTGCACCCCGGTTCGTGTCGACGAGCACGTGCTTGCCGTGTCGGCGAACCCCGGTCACCTCGGCGCCGATCAGCGTTCCGAGTTGGTCTCCGTCACCGCACAGCGGATCGACCTCCACCGCGATGACACGGCGGCCGATCACCTTGCGGGCGGACCGCGCGTAGATCTCGGCTTCGAGCCCCTCGGGCATGTCAGCCGATCCGGTCGAGGAACCCGCTCACCATCGGCCCGAGTTGGTCGAGTTCCATCAGGAACGCGTCGTGGCCGTGGGGCGAGTCGATTTCGAGATAGTTCGCCTCGTTGCCCGATGCCGTGAACGCCTCGGCGATCTGGCGTTGCTGGTAGGCGGGATAGAGCATGTCGCTCGACACGCCAACGGCCAAGCAGGCGCCGTCGAAACCACGAAGGGCTTGCTCGACGGTGCTCCGACCGCGCGACACGTCGTGGAGGTCCATCGCCTTGGAGATCACGAGGTAACTGTTCGCGTCGAAACGTCGAGCGAGTTTCTCGCCGTGGTACCGCAGGTAGGTCTCCACCTGGAACTCCTCCCACAGGCCGAACCCGTCACCACCAGAACGCTCGGCGAGTCCGCGACCAAAACGCTCAGAGAACACGTTGTCGCTCCGGAACGTCACTTGGGCGACCTGTCGCGCGACGGCGAGCCCTTCGTGGGGGCCCTCACCAGGCGCCGCGTCGTAGTACTCGCCGTTATTCCATCGGGGATCGAGTCGGACGGCGCGACGGCCGATCATCCCCCAAGCGATCTGCTGAGCGGTCGAGTGAAGGCAGGTGGCGATCGGAACGATGGAGGCGACTCGCCGCGGATAGGTGGCGGCCCATTCGAGCACCTGCATGCCGCCCATCGACCCGCCAACGACCGACGCCCAGCGCTCCACGCCGAGATGGGCTTGGAGTCGCGCCTGCACCCGCACCATGTCGCGAATGGTGATCACCGGAAACCGCGACCCGTAGGGACGTCCATCGGGCCCGTCCGAGGCGGGCCCGGTCGATCCTTGACAACCTCCGAGCACGTTGGCGCACACGACGAACCAGCGATCGGTATCGATGGGGCGGCCTGGCCCGATCATCGCGTCCCACCAACCCTCGGTCGGATGTCCGGGGCCGGCGCGACCGGCTGCGTGGGAGTCACCGGTCCACGCGTGGCAGACCAGCACCGCGTTGGACGCGTCCTCGGCGAGCGTGCCCCAGGTCTCGTAGGCGACGGTGACGTCGGCGAGCAGTTCGCCGCTGTCGAGGGCGAAGGGTCGGTCGGCGGCGATCGTCAAGAACTGGCGTCGTCCGGCGTGGTCGCCGGGACGCCAAGCACCGGTCACCGGTAGTCGCTCCTCCATGTCACCTCCCGTCTCTCCTGCTGTCGCATCCCGAGCGGTCGGATCGCCGGTTTGCCGGTGTTCCGACCGCATCGCACGTCTCCGTGCAGGCACCTTGGGGGCGATCCCAGGTTGCCGGGCCCGTCTCCGGACCACTCGTGATACGGGGGTGAGAGTAGCGGCTCCGAGCGCCTCACGCACGGGGAACGTCGGTGACGATGCCGACGAACTCGTCGAAACCGGTCACCGAATCGAGCTGATCGCGCAGTGTTCCCTCCGCGCGGAGGTGGTCAAATGACGCCTCAAGGGCCGCCGACATCGACAACAGACCCGACAGCGGCGACACGATCAGTGAGAAGCCGAGGTCGGCGAGTTCATCGGGCGTGAGCAGCGGGGTGCGTCCTCCTTCGACCATGTTCGCGACGAGCGGCACCCCGGGGATGCCCTCGGCGATGGCTCGCAACTCCTCGACCGATCCGGGGGCCTCGACGAACACCGCGTCGACGCCGAGGTCACGCGCGGCCCGGCCCCGTGAGATCGCCTCGTCGAGTCCAATGGGGCCGCGCGCGTCGGTGCGGGCGCACACGAAGAGATGGTCGCGATGCCCGAGGGCGACACTGAGACGCGCCAGCCACTCGTCGGCAGGCACGACCTGCTTGTCATCCATGTGGCCGCAACGCTTCGGCCACAACTGATCCTCAAGGAAGAGCCCGGTGGCGCCTGCTGATTCCCAGAGTTCGACGGTGCGGCGGATGTTCGCCTCACCGCCGTAACCGGTGTCAGCGTCGACGATGAGATCGACCGGGGTATCGAGACGGGCGAGCCGCCGACCGATTCGTCCAGCGGTCTCGGCCACCTCGGACTGGGTGAGGATGCCGTGGTCGGGTTCGCCGAGCAGGCTCGCCGACATCGCGAAACCCGACACGAAGAGGGTGTCGAATCCCGACCGGACCGCGACGAGCGCTGACAGCGGGTCCCACACCCCCGGCATGAGCACGGTCGCGCCGCCGGCGAGACGGTCGGCGAGGGGGCGTTCCGGTCGCATACGCCGACGGTAGTTGGCTGATGGGCCGGTGTGTACCTTGACCACATGCGAGTTCTCGTGGTCGGTTCCGGCGGGGTCGGTTCGGCGTTCGTGGCCATCGCCTCACGCCGGGAGGCCTACGAGCACATCACCGTCGCCGATATCGACCTGGAGCGCGCCGAGGCCGCAGTCGACACCGCGGAGGGCGGCGATGACGGTCGTCGGATCCGCGCGGCACAGGTCGATGCCTCTGATTCGACAGCGGTCGCGGCGCTTGCCACCGAGGCTCGAGCCGATGTCGTGTTGAACGCCTGCGACCCGTGGCTCAACCCGTCGATCTTCGAGGCGGCGTTCCACGCCGGATGCCACTACGTCGACATGGCGATGAACACCTCGGTCCCCCATCCGACCGAGCCGTACGCGAAGGTCGGTCGTCGTTTGGGTGATGCTCAGTTCGCCCAGTCCCCGGCCTGGAAGAACCGCGGCCTGATGGCGCTCGTCGGGATGGGTGTTGAGCCCGGTTTCTCCGATGTGGCCGCCCGCTACGCCGCCGACCATCTCTTCTCTCGCATCGATGAGATCGGGGTGCGCGACGGCGCCGACCTCGTGGTCGAGGGATACGACTTCGCCCCGACCTTCTCGATCTGGACGACCATCGAGGAATGCCTCAACCCCCCGGTCATCTACGAGCGTGATCGTGGATGGTTCACCACCGAGCCGTTCAGCGAGCCCGAGATGTTCACCTTCCCCGAGGGCATCGGGGCGATCCAATGCGTCAACGTCGAACACGAAGAGGTGATCCTCATCCCGCGATGGATCGACGTGGAACGGGTCACCTTCAAGTACGGCCTCGGTCGCGACTTCATTCAGGTGTTGAAGACCCTCGACAAACTCGACCTGGTGTCGACCGAGCCAGTCGAGGTGCGCGGGGTCAAGGTGTCACCCCGCGATGTCGTGGCCGCTGCCCTGCCCGACCCGGCCACTCTCGGTGAGCACATGACCGGCCGCACCTGCGCTGGCACTTGGGTGCGGGGCCTCTCCCCTGACGGCGAGCCGCGTGAGGTCTACGTGTACCACCTGGTCGATAACGCCTGGTCCATGCGCGAGTTCGGCCATCAGGCCGTTGTCTGGCAGACCGCGGTGATGCCAGCGGTGGCCATCGAGTTGATGGGCACCGGCGCGTGGCGTCGACCCGGTGTGGTCGGCCCCGAGGCCCTCCCGAGCGAGCCGTTCCTCGAGTTGCTCGACCAGCACGGCTGCGAGTGGGAGTGGGCCGAGTATCGCGACCGGGCGCCGCTCGCGGCGTCCTAACCCGCCGCGGACTCCAAGGTCAGAGCCGACAGGCCGGGGTGCCACCCGGCAGACGATGCCGGTTGCGCGCGATGAACCGATAGGCCACGCCAGCGAGCGGCCGGACCGCCGCCAACACCAGCGCCGGCACGATGAATGGACCACCGCGATGTCGAAGCGCGGCGATGACCGCCCGCTCGGCGGACAGCACCTCACCGTCCACACCAACCCACTGGAGAGCCTCAGCGCAGCGCTGTTCATCGAGGCCGAGCGCCTCGAGATCGAGTCGTTGCCACGGGGCCACGGTCGGGATACGAAGCCACCGATCCGCGAGACCGGCCGAGGTCGTGCAGAACCCGCAGTCACCGTCGAACACGAGCACCGGGCGCGCACTCATGAGAGCGTGCCAACGACCGGCTGGGCGAGTCGCATCCGCTGGTCGAACCCGGTCTCGTAGGGCATGAAGCCGTTCCGGTCGGGGTACAGCAACTGAACAACGTCGGGCAGTTCGCCGCGGTACCAGGCAACCGCTGTCGGGAAGCGGGTCGCGGCCTCTTCGGCGACGACCGGTACGAATCGACAGCGGAGTCCGTTGTCGAGCAGGCCGATGAGCTCGTCGCCGATGGTGATGTCGGTGCCCCCACGAAGCGCGTCGACCACCATGGAGAGGAGTCCATTCGCCGCGGCGGGCGTGAGACCGTAGAGCGCGATCTCAGGGAACCCGACGGCTGCCGGCAGCCCGATCGTGTACGCGTGGGCGGGAACCGGTGGGTCGAGGTCGGACCGGGGCGCGACCGCTTCGAGCGCCCAACCATTGGTCTCGATCATCCACTCGATCTTCTCGGCGTGGGGGATGTGGAAGTCGGGCAGTTCGGCGCCGCTCATGTGACCATCCTCGCAGGCGCTCCGCCCGACGCCGACTCCTGCGCCGCCGGTACCTTCTCGGTGTGCCTCGATTCCTCGTCTCCCCACGATGGATCGCCTTCCATCTGCTCGTGGTGGTCGGGGTGGTCGCGATGGTCAACCTCGGGTTCTGGCAACTGAGACGACTCGATGAGCGTCGCGCCTTCAACGCCGTAGTCGAGGCCTCCTACGACAGCACCCCGGTTCCCTTCGATCAACTCGTCGACCGGGATTGGCGGGCCGACGCGGATGGTCTCGGCGCTGTCGACGACTCTGGAATCGCTTGGCGACCGGTGACGGTGTCGGGCACCTACGACGAGAGTGCGTCGCTGCGGGTGGTGAACCGGTCGCAGTACGGCCGCGCCGGCGACAACCTCGTCGCGCCGCTCCTCCTCGACGATGGTCGGGTCGTGCTCGTCAACCGCGGATTCGTTCCCCTTGGTGTCGACGATCCGCCGCTGCCCGGCACCGAGGTGGAGGTGCTCGGCCGGCTTCGCCCGAGCGAGGAGCGCAGCGCTGTCGGCGCTCGGGACCCATCGGATGGGCTGCTCACCGAGGTTCAGCGTCTCGACCTCGTTCGATTGTCGCGACAGTTCACCGATCTGGTGCCGGTGTACCTCGAGTTGGTCTCATCGTCGCCGGCGGAGGCGGACGGTCTCCCGCAACCCGTGGTGCGACCCGATCTCAGTGAGGGCTCCCACCTGTCATACGCGGTGCAGTGGTTCATTTTCGCGGGGGCTGTCGTGGTCGGTTGGGTGCTCGCCGTGCGGCTCTCCATCCGGCGTCGAGCCAACCAGCCCAGCTAGCTCGACATCCATCGACCCGAGACGACATCGACCTGGTCGAGGATCGCGTTCATCATCGAGCCGGTCGGCACCCCAGGCAGCGTCGACGCGTCGACGACGAACAGTCCCTCGACACCACCGACGGCGTGACCCTCATCGACGACGTCGCGCGAGCAGGAGCTAGCAGCGTGGGTGTAGACGGGATCGGCGGTCGCCACCTGGGACCGCACCCAGTCGCGAAGCGATGAGATGTCGCCCGACTTCGGGATCTCGTCGGCGAAGGCGAGTCCCTCGGCGGCGAGCGCGTCGCTCAGCCGACCGATAGCGACGCTGACACCGGCGGTGAGTCGGGCGAGATCGTCGGTGTTCTCATCGAGCAAGTTGAGGTCGATCTCCTCGATGGTCACCCGACCTCGCGAAGCCGGATCGAGCAGTGCCACCGCGACCCCGCACTGACCGTCAGGAAGCCGATTGAGGGCGAGCACCTCGATGCCGTCGAACCGCGCGACGGCACCACTCACCGGTCCGTCGAACTGGCCGGGGCCATCGAGGGGCAGCACCACGGAGGGATGATCCTGCACGCCACGTCCAACTGCCGGCCCACCGAGGCCCGCGGCGAGCAAGATCCGTGGAGACGCGAAGGCGCCCGCGGCGAGCACCACCCGATCAGCCTCAACCACCGTGTCGCCCTCGCCGCCGGCGATCTCAACGCCGATCACGCGACCCCCACCGACAACGAGACCATCGACGGTTGCGCCAAGGCGAAGATCAACCGCCTCGAGATCAACGTTGGACGCAGCGGCCCGCATCCCACTCCGCCGGCTTAGCCGTACCGCGCGAGCCCCAAGACCCGTTACGAGCGCCCGATCGACGGAGCCGAACTCGTTGGCTCCGACCTCCTCGACGACAAGGGGGCCCGATGAACGGTCGACGACGAGTCCATTCACCAGGCTCCCGCCTCCAACCCCTCGCGCCACCGGATACGCGACCAACGGCCCACCGGCAACCCGGCGTGCTTTCACTCCGGGCCAGGTGAGTCCCGGGGTGGCGAGCGCGGCGTGCACATCCACCGGGACGGAAGCTGCGTCAACCCTCGAACCGGCCTCGATGAGCACGACATCGTCAACGCGGGAAAGCCGCGAGGCGAGCACGCAACCAGCCACCCCACCGCCGACCACCACGGTGCGGCGGCGACGTTCGATCACGCCATCATCCTGCCAGAGCGCTCATCCCATCGACCTCGGCCCAAGGCGGCCGAAACCGCGTGGACTATTCGTTCAACCAAGCCTGAGCGACCGGGTCGGTCGCCTAAGGTCGAGGCAGTGCCTCCCTCGCTCCGGTTGACGATCACGGCAGTCGCCCGAGACCCGAGGACGCAGGCCCTGCAAGCAGCCGGAGACCAGCTCGGCATCACCGTTCCCGATGAACTTGGCATCGCGGATGTGATCCACCTCCGAGCCTCCCTCGACGCTGAATCCCGGGCTCGTCTCACCGACCTGCTCGTCGATCCACTGCTCCAGAACGGCACCTGGGACGCCCCGAGTGATCACGGCATCGAGGTGACTCCTCTGCCGGGTGTCACCGATGCCGAGGCCGCCGCTGTCCTGGTCGCCGCGCGCACCCTCGGCATCGACGTTGACGCCGCAGTCACCGGACGTCGCATCACCTTCTCCGCTGACACCACCCAGGAAGTCGCTCGTCGCTTTGTTGAGCGAGTGGTCGCCAATCCGGTCGTCGAAACTTGGACCTTCGGAACTGCCGATCCACCACTCAGCCCACCCGCCGACCTTCGCCATCCAGCTGAGCGGATCACGGTCACCACGCTGAGCGACAAAGAATTGGCAGCCCTCTCGGCTGAGCGCGGCCTCGCCCTCGATCCGGAGGAACTCGCGGTCATCCGCGACCACTTCACCGCCGAGGGCCGCGAACCGACCGACGTCGAACTCGAGACCCTCGCTCAGACGTGGAGTGAGCACTGCGCGCACAAGACCTTCCGCGCCGTCATCGACACCGAGGCTGGCGAACGCGAGCCCCTGCTTCGCCAACTGCGCGATTGCACCGAGGAGATCGACGCGCCGTTCGTCAGGTCTGCATTCGTCGGCAACGCCGGGGTCGTCGAGTACGTGACCGGTACCACCATCGCGTTGAAGGCGGAGACCCATAACCATCCGTCGGCGATTGAGCCGTTCGGTGGCGCCAACACCGGTGTTGGCGGCGTGATCCGCGACGTGCTCGGGATCGCTCATCGGCCGATCGCCGTCACCGACATCCTCTGCTTTGGGCCGCGCGACCTCGCGCTTGACGCCATCCCGGAGGGGGCGCTCCATCCGCTGCGTATCTCCGAGGGTGTCGTCGACGGGGTCGCCGACTACGGCAACAAGATCGGCTTGCCGACGGTCGCCGGGGCGGTGCTCTACGACCCCGCCTACACCACGAATCCCCTCGTGTTCGCCGGCTGCATCGGCACGGCCGAGGGATGGACTTCCCACGACGGCCCCCATCCCGGTGATCGCGTGATCGTGCTCGGTGGGCGAACGGGGCGCGACGGGATCCGTGGCGCGACGTTCTCTTCGGCGACGATGGACGCGACCACTGGTGAGGTAGCCGGAGCGAGCGTGCAGATCGGCGATCCGATCACCGAGAAGCTCCTGATCGATGCGCTCGTCGGCGCCGAGGAGTTGTTCACCGCGATCACCGACTGCGGTGCGGGCGGGCTGTCGAGCGCGGTCGGTGAGATGGCCGAGGGTGTCGGGGCCGATGTCGATCTCGACCGGGTCCCTCTCAAATACGCCGGCTTGGAGCCGTGGGAGATCTGGCTCTCGGAGGCGCAGGAGCGCATGGTGATCGCCGTTGCGCCCGAGCGCGTCGAGGCGATGCGGTCTCGTTGCGATCGCTTCGGTGTCGAGTTCTCCGATATCGGCGAGTTCACCGGCACCGGCCGGCTCGTCGTCCGCTGTGCTGGGGAGACCGTGGTGGACCTCGACACCGAGTTTCTCCACGACGGACGCCCCCAACGGCGCCTTCCTGCCGATCTGCCGCGACCGGTTCGCACCGAGGCCGCTCGGCAGGTCGACGATCCGGCCGCCGTCCTGCTCGATCTACTCGCTCACCCGAATCTTCGGTCGCGGGCCGACATCATCCATCGTTACGACCACGAGATCCGTGGGACGACGGTCGTCCGACCGATCACCGGAGTGGAGCGCGACGCTCCGGCCGACGGGGTGGTGCTCGCCGAGCCTCGCGATCAGCACGGCATCGCGATCGGTATCGGTGTGAACCCGTGGCATGGGCTCGCCGACCCGGAGCGGATGGGGTGGAGCGTGGTCGACGAGGCGATCCGCAACGTGGTGGCGGTCGGCGCCGATCCGGATCGGATCTCACTGCTCGACAATTTCTCTTTCGGTGATCCTCGGCGACGATCGACGATGGGTGACCTCGTCGCATCCGTCGACGGGTGCGTCGCCGCCTCTCGAGCGTTCGCCGCGCCGTTCGTCTCGGGGAAGGATTCGCTCAACAACGAGTACACGGCGAGCGACGGCAGTCGCCACGCCGTACCCCCCACCCTCGTGATCACGGCCGTCGCGCACGTCCCCGACGTCGCGAGAACCATCACCCCGCGACTTCGCGCCGCCGGCGACACCCTCGTGCTCCTCGGGATGACCCGGGCGGAATTCGCCGGCAGCCATCTCGACATGGTTCGGCCGCATGCCGGAGACCTGGGATGCGTTCCAGCCCCCGACGCGGCCGCGCCACAGCGCTACCGGTCACTTCACGAGGCGATACTCGCCGGAGAAGTCGTCGCCTGTCACGACCTGAGCGAGGGTGGCCTCGCTCTCGCGGCAGCCGAGATGTGTATCGCCGGCCGACTCGGCGCCCGACTTGACAACGTCGGACACGACGATGTGACGGTCGGGCTCTTCTCGGAGTCGATGGGACGCCTGCTCGTTGAGGTCGCTCCGCAGCATGTCGACTCGTTCCTCGAACGGTTCGGTGACGACGCCACGGTCATCGGCGCGGTCACCGACGACGGTCTGCTCAGACTCGCGGGCGAGTCCATCCCGGTCGAACAACTGGTGACCGCTCACACGGGGGATCCACGGTGAAGCGCCCGACCGCTCTCGTGATCACGGGCCCGGGAACCAACCGCGACCCCGATGTCGCCTTCGCTCTCGAGACAGCCGGTGCCGATCCCACGATCCGCCTCGCCTCGGAACTCGCCGCTGATCCGACACCTCTCGATGACGCCGCTCTCGTGGTGGTCGCTGGCGGGTTCAGTTACGGCGACGCGCTCGGCGCCGGTCGACTGCTCGCCCTCGACCTGAGCGTCGCCCTCGGCGATCCGCTGCGCGCCGCTGTCGACCGCGGGGTTCCGATGATCGGCATCTGCAACGGATTCCAGGTGCTGACGCGAGCCGGACTACTCCCCGGCTCCCTCGGTCACAACTCGAGCGGCGGGTTCATCTGCGACTGGGTACGACTCGACCCGGTCGCCGGGTCGCGGTCGGTGTGGACCTCCGGGTCGGATGCCGAGATCCACTGCCCCATCGCTCACGGCGAGGGTCGATACGTGCATCCTGATCCTTCGGGCCTCCACGCGAACGGTCAGGTCGCCCTCCGCTACTCGTCGCCGAACCCGAATGGGTCCGTCGATGACATCGCGGGGGTGTGCGACGAGACCGGGCTCGTACTCGGCCTCATGCCCCACCCGGAGAACCATGTGCTCACCCGCCAGCACCCGGTGCTCGACGGCGAGGCGGCGCGTCCCCATCTCGGCCTCGCGATCTTCGAGGCCGGCGTTCGACACGCGGTGACGGCCTGATGCAGGTGCTCGCCGACACCCTGGTCGATCTGGATATGGATCTACCCGACCGTCGAGACGGCAAGGTGCGAATCTCCTGGCGTCTTCCCGACGACGATCGCGGCGGCCGGCGACTGTTCGTCACCACCGACCGCCTCTCGGCCTTCGATCGGATTTTGGCGGCGGTGCCCGACAAGGGGGCCGTGCTCAATCGGCTCGCCGCGCATTGGTTCGCGCGAACCGCCGACATCGTCGATAACCACGTGCTGTCGATTCCCGACCCGAACGTGACGGTCGCCCGCGAGGCCACCCCGCTCCCGGTTGAGGTGGTGGTGCGCGGCCGCATCACCGGGGTGACCGACACGTCGATCTGGGGCATGTACACCGCGGGTGGTCGCGACCTCTACGGCCACCGGCTGCCCGACGGCCTCGTGAAGAACGACGCGCTGCCGAGCCCGATCGTCACGCCGACCACCAAGGCCGAGGCCGGTGGCCATGACCGCCCAGTGACCGTCGACGAGGTGGCCGACTCCGGTCTTGTGGATCGCGCGCTGTGGGGACAGGTCGTCGAGGTGGCGTTGGCGCTCTTCGAGCGGGGTCGCGAACTCGGCGAGACGGCCGGACTGGTGCTCGCCGACACCAAGTACGAGTTCGGAATCGATGCCGACGGACGACTTCTTCTCATCGACGAGGTTCACACCCCCGACTCGTCTCGTTGGTGGTCGGCGGATGGTCTCGCGGAGCGTCTCGAGCGAGGCGAGGAGCCCGAGAGCCTCGATAAAGAGTTCGTTCGGCGTCTCTACGCCGAACAGGGCTTCACCGGTCACGGGGAGCCCCCTGAGCTCGATCGCGAGGTGTGGCTTGCGGTCGCCGACCGCTACCGGAGGGTGTTCACGATGCTCACCGGGGATGATCTCGCGCCGGTCTCGGGTTCCATCGAAGGGCGCGTCAAGGAGAACTGCAGGGAGGTCGCGACATGGTGACGACGAGGGTGCATCTCGGTCGGGAGCAACGGGTGCACGAACCCGACATCGCCGGCCCCACCGACGATCGACCGAACGAGGAGTGCGGAGTGCTCGGCATCTCCACTCCCCACGGCGATGGGGTCGCCCAGATGGCCTTCTTCGGGCTCTTCGCTCTCCAGCACCGTGGACAAGAGGCGGCCGGCATCGCGGTCAGCGACGGGCGTCGCGCGAGGGTTCATAAAGATGAAGGCCTGGTGGCCAACGTGTTCACTGGCGACACCCTCGCTCCGCTCACCGGCTATCACGCGATCGGTCACACGCGGTACTCGACCACCGGTTCGAACGCGGCCCGCAATATTCAGCCGTTCCTGGTCGAGACGATGCACGGCCCGCTGGCGGTCGCTCACAACGGCAACTTGGTGAACGCCTCGAGCCTTCGCGACGAGTTGCTGGCCCGCGGTTTCGGTCTGACGGCGACGAGCGATACCGAGGTGTTCACCCTGATGCTCGCGGCATCGGGTGGCCGCACCTGGGAGGAGCGCCTCGAGCGCACCGCTCCGGCTTGGAAGGGCGCGTTTTCCCTCGTCCTCCTCACCGCCGACCAGGTGATCGCCGTTCGCGACCCGTGGGGCTTCCGACCGCTCTCGGTCGGGCGCCTCCCCCAGGGCGGTCACGCGATCGCGAGTGAGACCTGCGCCCTCGTCACCCTCGGGTGCTCCGACATCAGCGAGGTAGCCCCGGGTGAGATCGTCTCGCTTCGCGGGGCGGAGATCGAACGCCGCCAAGCTCTCGCTCCGGCCAAGCCGGCCCGATGCACCTTCGAGTTCGTCTACTTCTCGCGACCTGACTCGGTGTGGGACGGGCACAACGTCCATCACGTCCGACAGCGTCTCGGCGAGGAGCTCGCCGCTGAGTCGGGCGTCGAGGCCGATGTGGTGGTGCCGGTTCCTGATTCCTCCATCCCGGCGGCCGTTGGCTACTCGCGCACGAGCGGGATCCCCTTCAACGACGGGTTGATCAAGAATCGTTACATCGGCCGAACGTTTATCGAGCCGACCCAAGACATGCGCGAGCGCGGAGTCGCCCTCAAGTTCAACGCTCTGGCCGAGAACCTCGAGGGTCGTCGGGTCGTCATGATCGACGACTCACTGGTTCGGGGCACCACCGCGGGACCGCTGGTGCGGTTGCTCCGCGAGGCGGGGGCCACCGAGGTGCACCTGCGCATCACCTGCCCGCCGATCACCCACGCCTGCCATTTCGGTGTCGACATGGGCCACGACGGCGATCTCATGGCGAGCCGCAAAAGCGTTGAGGAGATGCGCGAGTTCATCGGTGCCGACAGCCTCGCGTTCCTCTCCCTCGACGGGATGATGCGCGCCGTCGGGTCGGCGGATGGGTCGGGGTACTGCAACGCCTGCTTCACCGGCAACTACCCGATCTCGGTCGGAGACGCTCAGGCGAAACTGTCCTTCGAGGGGGTTCTCGCCTGATGCGGGTCCTCGTCGTCGGCGCCGGGGGCCGCGAGCACGCGATCGCCCTCAACTGCCGTACCTCTGGCCATGAGGTGCTCATGGTCCCCGACGTGACCGGTATCGACGGACGTCTCTCCGAGGTTGACCTCGTGATCCCGGGTCCCGAGGCGGCGCTCGTCGCCGGTATCGCCAGCACCTGCGCGGCCGCCGGGGTTCCCTGCTTCGGACCGACAGCCGAACTTGCCCGTCTCGAGTCATCGAAGGCGCATGCCCGTGACGTGACGACCCGACTCGGCATCCCCGGCCCGCGCTGGTCGCGTTTCGACGCTGGCCAGGTTGACGAGGCGCTCGACTGGTGGCGCTCACTCGGATCTCCGGTCGTGGTGAAACAGGACGGTTTGGCGGCCGGGAAGGGTGTGGTGGTTCCCACCGACGACACGTCGACGGCCGAGGCGATCACCGCCCTCGCCGCCCGCGGAGCCTTCCTCCTCGAGGAGCGGATGAGCGGACCTGAGTGCTCGCTCCTCGCACTCTGCGACGGGACCACCGCCATCGCCCTCCCCCTCGCCCAGGATCACAAGCGAATCGGCGAAGGCGATCGCGGCCCGAACACCGGCGGTATGGGGGCCTACGCTCCCGCTCCGATCGATATCGACGTCGATCACCTCGTCGCGACGTTCATCACCCCCGTCCTCGATGACCTGCGCGCCGCCGGCACCCCGTACATCGGGGTGCTCTACGCCGGGCTGATGATCACCGCTTCCGGGCCACGACTGGTCGAGTACAACTGTCGCTTCGGCGACCCGGAGGCCCAAGCCGTCATCCCGATGCTTGATGTCGACCTCGCTGACGCGGCCCTCGCGGCCACCGAAGGAGCCCTCGCAACGCATCCGATCGCCACCGGCGTTCCGCTGCGAGCCGCGAGTTCGTGCACCGTGGTCGCCGCCGCTCCCGGGTACCCGGGCACTCCCGCAGTTGGCGCGGCGGTCCTCTCCACCACGTTCACCTCAACCACGGTGGCTGGATCATCGATCGACGATGAGCTCGCCCTGCTCTTCCCGGCCGGCATCGATGCCGAGGGCCGCGTGTCGGGTGGTCGGGTGCTCGCCGTGACCGGGCTTGGCGACGATCTCGGTTCGGCTCGCGACCGGGCCTATTCGGCCCTCGACGGCATCGCCTTCGAGGGCATGCAGGTGCGCCGCGATATCGGCTGGCGGGCGCCTGGCGCGACGATGCGCTCCTACGCCGAGAGCGGAGTCGACATCGACGAGGGCACCCGCGCGGTCGACGGGATGCGCGCGGCGGTCGAGCGCACCCTCGGATCCGATGTGCTTCGCGGAGTCGGGTCGTTCGGCGGGGTGATCTCCCTCGCGCGTCTCGCCGGCCTCGACGAGCCGGTGCTCGTCGCCTCCACCGACGGTGTCGGCACGAAGGTCGAACTCGCCGCCCGCTTGGGACGGGTACGCGGGGTGGGCGCCGACATCGTCAATCACTGCATCGACGATGTGCTCGTGCAGTCGGCACGGCCGCTCATGTTCCTCGACTACATCGCCGCCTCGAAGCTCGACGCCGGATTGGTGGCTGAGGTCGTTTCGGGTATGGCCGAGGCCTGCGAGGCAGCCGGTTGCGCCCTCCTCGGTGGTGAGACGGCCGAGATGCCCGGCGTCTACGCCGACGGGGCGTTCGATGTCGCCGGCACCCTCATTGGGTACGCCGAGCGGTCCGCCCTGCTGCCAACCGACGATGTCGCACCGGGCGATGTGCTGATCGCTCTTGCCTCGTCGGGGCCGCACACCAACGGCTACTCGCTGCTCCGCCGTCTGTTCCAGTGGTTCCCGATGGACGCGGTGCCCCTCGGCCTCGACCGACCACTCGGCGAGGCGCTGCTCGAGCCACACCGCTCCTATCTCGACGTCATCGCCCCCCTGCTCGATGACGCCGACGGGCCCCGAATCAAGGCCCTCGCCCACATCACCGGCGGCGGCCTCCCGGAGAACCTGCCCCGGGTGCTGCCCGACGGTGTCGATGCCGAAGTCGAACTCGGGTCGTGGCCGGTGCCCCCGCTCTTCGCGCTGGTTCGCGATCTGCTTCCGGGTATGAACGCCCACGAACTGCACCGGACGTTGAACATGGGAGTTGGCATGGTGATCGTGTGCGCCGAGGCCGATGCCGACGCGATGCGGTCAGCGATCGGCGAGGACACCTGGGTGATCGGTCGCCTCGTGAGTGGCCGAGCGGGACATCGCGAGGTTCGCCTGCGGTGAGTCTCCCCCGCGTCGTCGTGCTCGCCTCCGGGAACGGTTCCAACCTGCAGGCCCTGATCGACGCTGTCGGAACGGGACGCATCAGCGGGACGATCGCGGCGGTCATCAGCGATCGGCGCGATTCCGGGGCACTCTCCCGCGCGGCCTCAGCGGCGATTCCGGCGGTGGAGCTCCCGCCAGAACCTGGCGAATCCCGGATCGACTACGACGTCCGCCTCAGAGATGCCCTTACCGACCTCACCCCCGACCTGGTGGTGCTCGCTGGATGGATGCGCATCCTGACCGAGACGGTGGTCACCCGCTTCCGGGTCATCAACTTGCATCCCGCGCTACCGGGCGAGCTTCCAGGAACCGGAGCGATCGAACGAGCCTGGGATGAGTTCCTCGCGGGGTCGCGCGCTCATTCCGGGGTGATGGTCCATGAGGTGCCCGATGCCGCGGTCGACGCGGGCCCGGTGCTCGTCCACGAGACGGTCGCATTCGAGGCCGATGACGACCTCGAATCCTTCGCTGCTCGAATCCACGCCGTCGAACACCGTCTCCTCACCACGGTGGTCGCTGATATCTGCCGTTCCCTTCGAACCAACAACCCCCAGAACGACTCCCAGGAGGTCACCGATGTCCGAACCGGCTGACAGGAACGCCGCGCTCTTCTCCCCAACTGAGGGTCTCACCTTTGATGACGTCGTCGTCATTCCGGGATGGTCGACGACCCTTCCCGACGAGGTCGATACCTCGACAGTGTTCGCTCGAGACATTGAGCTGGCCGTTCCTCTCGTGTCGGCGGCGATGGACAAGGTCACCGAGGCGCGAATGGCAATCGCCATGGCGCGGGTCGGTGGCATCGGCGTCATCCACCGCAACATGTCGGCCGAAGCCCAAGCGGCCGAGGTGCAAAAGGTGAAGCGCAGCCAGTCGGGGATGATCACCGACCCGGTCACTTTGCCGGTGACCGCCACCCTCGCCGACGCCGAGGCGCTCATGAATCGGTTCAAGTTCTCCGGTGTCCCGATCACCTCCGACGACGGCCGGCTCATCGGCATCCTCACGAACCGCGACATCCGCTTCTGCGAGCCGTCCGATTTCGCTCGCCCGGTGAGCGACTTCATGACTTCGGAGAACCTCGTGACCGGAACCGTCGGCACGAGCCTCGACGAGGCCAAGGTGCTCCTACAGCGGCATCGGATCGAGAAACTTCCACTCGTCGACTCCGATGGTCGCCTCGCCGGTCTCATCACGGTGAAGGACATCCAGAAGCGACTCGATCATCCGAATGCCACCCGAGACGACCGCGGCCGTCTGCGATGCGCGGCTGCTTGCGGGGTGGGTGCCGACGTGGAGGCGCGGGTGGAGGCGCTCGTCGCGATGGGGGTCGACGCGGTGTCGATCGACACCGCCCACGGCCATTCCGCCGGGGTGGTCGAGACGGTGCGCCGAATCAAATCGGCGTGGCCCGACCTGCCGGTCACCGCGGGCAACGTGGTGACCGAGGAGGCTGTTGACGCTCTCGTCAGCGCTGGAGCCGACGCCGTGAAGGTCGGTGTCGGCGCCGGGTCGATCTGCACGACTCGGATCGTGAGCGGCGCCGGTATGCCGCAGCTCTCCGCGATCTGGGAGACGACTCGTCGTGCCCGCGCGATCGGTGTGCCGGTGATCGCCGACGGTGGCATCACCTATTCCGGTGACATCGTGAAGGCGATCGTCGCTGGGGCCGACTCGGTCATGCTCGGCTCGCTGCTCGCCGGAACCGAGGAGAGCCCCGGCGAACTTGAGCTCTTCGAGGGTCGCCAGTTCAAGTCGTATCGCGGCATGGGCTCGCTCGGAGCCATGCAGGGACTTGGAGCCGACCGGTACGCCACCGCCCAGTCGAGCGGCGACGCGCCCTCTGATCTGGCTCAGACGAGCCGCAAACTGGTGCCCGAGGGAATCGAGGGGCGAGTGCCCTACGCCGGGCCACTCTCCGAGGTCGTCTATCAGCTCGTTGGCGGTCTGCGTTCAGGTATGGGGTACGCCGGCGCGGCCTCCCTCGACGATCTGCGCACCTCCACTCGGCTGATGCGGGTGACGACAGCTGGCCGTGAGGAGAGCCACCCTCATGACGTCACGATCACCAAGGAAGCGCCGAATTACCACCGATCGTGAGTTGTCAGGCGTCGAGCCGTAAGTTCAGGTCATGACGTTGTCAGGCGCCTTCTTCACCGTCGAGGGCAACGGGGCCGATGAGGTGTTCCGTCCGACGGATCACTGCCGGGGGCCGTGGGACGCCGACTCCTGCCATGCCGGACCGCCATCGGGGCTCGTCGCTCGGGCCGTCGAGCGCCTCCTCCCCGACCATCGCCTCGTTCGCCTCACCGTCGAGCTCTCACGGCCCGTTCCTCACTCCGGATTTCGCGTGGAAGCCGATGTGGCGCGGGCCGGTCGCTCAGTGGCGACCGCGGCGGCGCGGATCATCGATCTCGACGGCCGCGAGGTGGCCTGCGCTCACACCCATCATCTCGCACCGGCCGCCGACCCACTTGTTGTGGCCCCGCTCGATGTGCCGTTCGCGTCATTCGACGAGTCACACGAGGACCGGTTCACGGTCGCCCGTGCCCGCCATGACCTTCCTGCCTTCATGGGTGGGGTCGAGACCCGATACGGACTCGGATCTGGCCCCGACGGTGGACCGACCGTGATGTGGTTGCGGACCGTTCCCCTTATTGAGGGCGAGGACGGCTCGGGGTTCCAGCGGATCTGCCCGCTCGCCGACTGCGGGAACGCGACGAGCCGCAACGGGTCCTTCGACGACTGGGCGTTTCTCAATACCGACCTCACCATCAACCTGCATCGTCAGCCGGTCGGTGAGTGGTTCGCGCTCGACTCGGTGTCGATCTGGGAGCGTGACGGCATCGGACTCTCCGACTCGGTGCTGCTCGACGTCGAGGGCCGCGTTGGTCGCGCGACCCAGACCTTGCTCATTCGGCCTGCCTGAGCGGCCGGTCGATCACGCGAGCTTCTCGACGAACGACTCGAGTTGCCGCAGATTGCGGCATTCGAAGATGCCGTCGGTGTGCGCGCCGTACTCGCCGACGATCGAGTCGCCCGTGTTCCAGTAGGAGCGCGGCTCCGGGTTGAGCCAGTAGACGTGACGCGCTTTCGCGCGGATTTCTTTGACCACCCAGGACTGACTTGCGTGGTAGTTGTTGCGCGCGTCGCCAAGGAGGAGCACTGTCGTCTTCGGACCGATCTCGCGACCGTGGCGGTCCCAGAACACCTCGAAGGCGTGGCCGTAGTCGGAATGCCCGTCAACCCAAACCACATCGGCCTCGGTGTTCACCCGATGAATGGCTTCTGCGATGTCCTCGGTCGACTTGAAGTAGTCGGTCACCTCGTCGATCCCGTCGATGAACACGAACGACCGCACCTTTGAGAACTGGTTCGAGATCGCGTACACGAGCATCAATGTGAACCGCGCGAAAGCGGCCACCGATCCGGAGATGTCGGCCACCACCATGAGTTCGGGCTTCGCCGGCCGCGGGTATTTGAATTTCGGTTCGGCGGGCACGCCGCCGTAGCTGAGCGAATGGCGGACCGTGTTGCGGAAGTCGAGCGGTCCGCGGCGCCCATGCCGGCGCTTGCGGGCGAGTCGCGCGGCGAGTTTCCGAGTGAGGGGCTGGAGGGCTTTGCGGAGGCTCTGCATCTCCTCACGGGAAGCGTGCATGAACTCAACGTCCTCGGGGAGCGGTTTGCGAAGCGTCTTCGCCATCGCTTCCGCGCCGCGATCGGCGACGAGGCGGCGACGGATCTCCGCTTCGACCTCGGCTTTGAACTCGCTGATGCGGTGCTCGTACTCCTCGCGCTCGAGACGCTGCTCGAGTCCGGACGACGCGTCGCCGCGCTCGGCCATCGCCTGCATCAACTTCTCCAGCATTCCGTCGAGATCGAGGTTCCGGAGTGTTCGGTAGAGGTAGTAGGTGCCTCCGACGGGTCGTCCTGGCTCCATGCCGGCGAATCGCTGCACCGACTGCTTCGCGAGCGCGCGCATGAGAGCCTGGTCGCCGTTCATGAGGGCTTGCATCAGCAAGTGGGCGATCTCCTCAGGGGTGAGCGCATCGAGGGAGCCTGCTCCCCCACGGCCGTCCCCGGCCTGGCTCTGGTCTTGCATCTCCCGCCAGAGCTCGTCGAGGGCGCTGTCCCCCTCAGCCTCGGAGAGCGCGTATTCGGGGCCCCGCAGGCTGAAGTAGACCTCGAAGACCGTCTCGAAGGAGCGCCAGTGGGCCTGGTTCTTGACCAGGGTGGCGGCGAGCGCGTACTTGAACGCGTCGCGATCCTCGAGGGGGATGTGCTGCACCGCCTCCATCGCGTCGAGGTTCTCGGTCAGGCTGACCGGGAGTCCCGCTTCGCGCAACTGGGTGACGAACCCGTTGAGGAGGTCGAGCATCGACCGCGGCTCGGTGAGGCTCATGCGGGGTCGCTCACTCGTCGACCGAGAGTTCCTTGGCGGCCTTGGCGATGTCGGTCTGATACTTGAGGAGGATGTGGAGGGTCTCCTTCGCGGTCGCCTCGTCGATGGTCTCGATGTTGAGCAGCATGAGCGTGCGTGCCCAGTCGAGTGTCTCTGAGACGCTTGGTGCCTTCTTGAGATCGAGAGAGCGGATCGAGCGCACGATCCGGGCGATCTGCTCGGCGAGATGCTCGGTGACACCGGGGACCTTGGCGAGGACGATCTCACGCTCTCGCTCGAGCGACGGGTAGTCGACGTGCAGGTAGAGGCAACGACGCTTCAAGGCCTCTGAGAGTTCGCGGGTGTTGTTCGAGGTGAGGAACACGAGCGGAATCTGCTTCGCCTCGATCGTGCCGAGCTCAGGGATCGACACCTGATAATCGGAGAGGATCTCGAGAAGGAGTGCCTCCGTCTCGACCTCGACACGATCGACCTCGTCGATGAGCAGCACGACCGGGTCGTCAGCGGTGATCGCTTCCAGGAGCGGCCGGGTGAGCAGGAACTCGTCGGAGAAGATGTCGTCGTGGATCTCCGACCACGAGTCGGAGGCCCGATCCGCTTGGATGCGGAGCAGTTGCTTCTTGTAGTTCCATTCGAAGAGGGCTTTCGACTCATCGAGGCCCTCATAGCACTGGAGGCGAACCAGACGGGCTCCGGTCAGCTCGGCGATCGACTTCGCGAGCTGGGTCTTTCCGGTGCCGGCGGGACCCTCGACGAGCACCGGCTTACCGAGCCGATCAGCCAAATACGCGACGCCAGCGATGCCGTCATCGGCGAGGTAATCGAGGTCACGGAGGCCGTCGCGTACCTGTTGGACGCTCTCGAAGCGCGGGGAGGGATCTGCTGCCATCGGGACGACGCTACCGCCCGACCCCCGGTGTGGTCGTGTCCGGGTCCCGCGCGACATAGCATCCGCCTGCCATGTCGACGACCGACACGCTCGACCCTCCGGTACCGCCGGGCGAGGCTCGGGTCTCGTTGACGTTGACGACCTGGGCCCTCTTCACTGGCCTCGCCGCGCTACTCACCGGGGTCGGCCTCTACGCCACGCTGAGCGGTGTCCGGGCCGAGCTTGAGCGGTTTGGCACCGTTTACATCGGCGTCATCGGCGCTGTGTACTACGGCGGGTTCATCCTCGGCTCTCGTGTGGCGCTCCATGTCGTCGGCACGGTCGGGCACATCCGGGTCTTCTCCGCACTCTGCTCCCTGATGAGCGCAGTCACCCTCGTATCGGGTCTCATCGTGCACCCGCTGTCGTGGATCGTGCTCCGTTTCCTGTCGGGTGCCTGCCTCGCTGGTGTCTACGTCGTGGCGGAGTCCTGGCTCAACCAGCTCGCCTCGAACGCGAACCGAGGTCGCCTGCTGTCGTTCTACGGGATGTTGACGACGATGTCCTATGGGCTCGGCCAGTTGCTCTTCGGCCTCATCGACCCGCGTGCCCTCACCGGCTTCACCCTCGCCACCATTGGTGTCAGCGTTGCCGTCGCTCCGGTGGCGCTCTCCGCGGTCGCGAACCCGCCCCCTATTCGGCAGCCCGAGCCGATCTCGATTCGCCAGCTGATGGACGAGGCGGCCACCGGAGTGGTGGCGGCGATCCTGGTCGGTGTGACGATCGGTGCGTTCATCTCCTTCTTGCCGATCTACGCCACACGATCTGGGATGTCGTTTGTCGCCGTTGGCGCCTTTGTGGCCATGCCGCCTCTCGGGAGCCTGATCCTGCACATGCCGGTTGCCGTGCTCTCCGATCGGGGTGACCGCCGGATCGTTGGGGCGGCGTCAGCGACAATCGCGGCCGCTGCCAGCGGGGTGCTGTGGATGGTGGGCCCGTCATCGCCGATCGGCTTCCTGGCGGCCGCGGTGATCGGCGGCACGATGTATCCGCTCTATTCGATCGCTGGGGCCTACACAAACGACAAGCTCTCCCCGGAGCGTCTGACGGCGGCCGCGAGCCAACTCGTCGTGCTCTACGGAGTTGGATCGTTCATCGGCCCGCTGATCGCCGCCGTGGTGATTCGTACGGCGGGAGATGCCGGCTTCCCATGGACCGTGTTGGTGATGCACGCGTTGATCGCGGTGTTCCTCATGGTGAGGGTGGTTCAGTATCCGCCGGCCGAACGCGCGGTTCCTTCTCGCGATATCGCACTCGACTCTCGGGTGCTGCAGATCCCGGCCACGGTCGCCGGAATGGGCCGTCGCCTCCGGCCCCGTGCTCCGCGCCGCCGCTGATCTACGTCGCCGGATCGTCGGACCTCAATGAACGCCGGCAAAAACGATGGTGGCCGGCCCCCGAA
>JAFMMJ010000088.1 GCA_017859785.1 Ilumatobacteraceae bacterium | reverse complement strand
TGGTCTCGCGCCACTCGCCGTTGATGTAGAGCCGCGGTTCGGGATAGGTCGTCATGGTCGTCGCTCTCCTGGTTCAGAATCGGGTGCGGATCGCCCACAGGTCGGGGAAGGCCGGGCGGAACAGGGTGGAGGTCAGGTAGTCGGCGCCGTCGGAGCCACCGGTCCCCGGCTTGGTGCCGATGGTCCGTCGAACCATCATCACGTGTCGGTAGCGCCACTCCTGGAGTCCCTCGTCGAGGTCGGTGAGGGTCTCGATCAGGTCGGTGAGGCCGTCGTCGGTCGAGGCGGCGACGAGGGCCGTCTGGAGGTCGGCGCTCTCGGTGATCGGCGAGCGGACGTCGCGCTCGAGCACCTCGTTCGGCACGGCGAGTCCGCTGCGCGCCGCCGCGTGGATGAACGCGTCCCACAGCGTCGGTGACTCGTATCGGCGCTGGAGCCGTTCGGCCTCATCGCCGTCGAACCAGTCGAGTTGCACTCGGTCTTTCACCCCCATGGTGAACTCGAGTTCGCGGAACTGGACCGATTGGAATCCACTCGCGTTGGCGAGGAAGGAGCGAAAACTGGCGAATTCCGCCGGGGTCATGGTCTCGAGCACGTCGATCTGGCCGACGAGGGTCTTCAGGATCTTGAGGACCCGCTTCAGCCCGTGGCGCGCGCCATCGGTGTGGTCGGTGTCGAGGAGTTCGACGATGCGGTCGAGCTCGTGGAGGAGCACCTTGAACCACAGCTCGTACACCTGGTGGATGACGATGAACAGCATCTCGTCGTGCTCGGGTCGGCCGGTCTCGGCATCGACTGAGACGAGCTGTTGGAGCGACAGCAGCTCGGGCACCTTCAGGTAGTTGCCGTAGGTGAAGTCGTCGTCGTTCTCGAAGGGAAGGCTCATCGGCGGATTCCTGTCGTGGGGTGCGTGGCGGTCGGGGTCATCGGACCGACAGCGCGTTGGGATCGGCGAGGGGGTCGAGGGTCGGCAAGGGGGGAAGTGCTCGCACGAGGGCGTCGACGTCGGTCGACGGATCCGCGATGGCAGCCGAGATGAGTTCGGCCTGACGCCGCGCCCGGGCCTGCGCCTCGGCGTAGGGCATGGTGGAGAACATCACCATGTTGTAGCGAGGGCTGATGTGGTTGGGGTGCCGCTGCTCGAGCTCGAGGGCGAGAGCGCGTTTCGCGAGGTAGTCCGGGTCGACGACGCCGGCGCGCATCTCGATGTAGTTGTCGAGGGCCATGTCGGCGATCGCGTCGGCGTCGGGGCGTCGCTCGGTCTCGAATCGCCGGAACGCACCGGCGACGTCATCGGGGGTGTCGGCGAGATGCCGGGCGAGGGCGCGCGCGGATTCCATGGCAGCGTTCATCCCCTGGCCGTGGAAGGGGACGATGGCGTGAGCAGCATCGCCGAGGATCACCGCGCGATCCTCGTGGCTCCACCCGGTGGTTCGGAGCGTTCCGAGCCGCCCGGTGGGGTTGCGTCGGAACTGGTCGTCCAGGTCGGGGGTGAGCGCGGCGAAGTCGGGGAAGTGCTCCGCGAAGAACGCGTCGACGTCCCCACCCCCATCGAGGTGCGCGAATGTGGTTGACGGGGCGAACAGGGTGACGGTGAAGTCACCACCCGGGTTCGCGAGGGCGATGAGCATGAATTCGCCGCGCGGCCAGATGTGCAGGGCGTTGCGGTCGAGTTGGTGTTCGCCGGTCGGTCCGGCCGGCAGGGTGAGTTCCTTGTAGTCGTGGTCGAGCCGGTCGGTCGTCCAGACGCACGATCCTGCGTCGGTCATGGCGGCCCGTACCGGCGATCCGACCCCGTCGGCCCCGAGGATGACGCCGAACTCGGTGCTTCCACCGTCGGCGAAGTGGATGGTGGAGGTCTCAAGGTCGACTCGGTCGATCGATCGGCCGAAGACGAGTTCGACATTGCCGGTCGCCTCGGCGGCGTCGAGGAGGATCGCGTTCAGTCCGGTGCGCCCGACCGAGTGGATCACCTCGTGGGTCTTCGAGCCGTAGGGCTGGAGCACTGGGTTGGGGTCGTCGACGGCGTGCACCATTCGGCCGCGCATCGGGATGGTGATCTCGTCAACGCGGTCGATGACGCCGATATCGATGAGCGGGACGATGCCGCGGGTGGCGAGGGCGAGGTTGATGGATCGCCCGGCGTCCACCTCGCTCACCCTGAGATCGGGCCGGCTCTCGTAGACGGTGACCGAATGGCCGGCGCGGCCGAGGTAGGTGGCGAGCAGCGCGCCGGCCGGACCGCCTCCGGCGATGACGATCGGTCCCCTCATCGGGTCACCTCGTCGAGGATGCCGACGAAGCGCTCGATGTCCTCGAAGGAGTTATAGAGGGGGACGGGCGCGACCCGGATCACGTCGGGTTCGCGCCAGTCGCACAGCACCCGGCGCTCCATCAGGCGCTCGTAGACGGCACGGCCCTCGCCGGCGACGATGCGAAGGGCCGACTGGCAGCCGCGCTCCTCGGGGTTCGTCGGGGTGAGGTTCTTGACCCGGTCGCCGAGGGTCTCGGCGAGACGCCGATCGAAGAACTCCATCTGGAGGAGGGATTTGCGTCGGAGCGCCGGCATGCCTCCGGCCGCGTCGAACAGGGCGAGGGAGGCGCGTAGCGCGGCCATGGCGAGCACCGGGGCGTTCGAGAGCTGCCAGGACTCGACCGTCGGGATCGCCTCAAAGGTGGTGCCCATCTGGAATCGGGTCGCCTTCGCGGTGCCCCACCAGCCGAGCAGTTTGGGGAGGGACTGGTCGTCGACGTGGCGTTCGTGGACGAATGCGGCGCCGACACCGCCGGGACCACCGTTGAGGTATTTGTAGGTGCACCAAGCGGCGAAGTCGACCCCCCAGTGGTGCAGGTCGAGTTCGACGTTGCCGACCGCGTGCGCGAGGTCGAAACCCACCGTGGCGCCGACCTCGTGTCCGGCGCGGGTGATCTCCGCCATGGGCAGGACCTGACCGGTGTAGTACTGGACGCCCGGCAACAGGATGAGCGCGAGGCTGTCCCCGTGCTCGGCGATGGTGGCGAGGATGTCGTCGGGGCGAAGGGTCACCTCGCCGGGTCGCGGGTCAAGCACCACGAGTGAGGTGGCGGGGTCGAGCCCGCGCTGTTGGATCTGGGACTCCACGGCGAAGTGGTCGGACGGGAAGGCGTGCCCCTCGATGAGCACCTTGTGGCGCGTCGGTGTCGGTCGGTAGAAGCTGACCATCAGGAGATGCAGGTTGACGGTGAGCGAGTTCATGGCGACCACCTCGTGCTCCCTGCCGCCCACGAGGGAGGCGAGCGGAGCGGTGAGGAGTTCGTGGTACGCCTCCCAGGCGAGGTCGCCCGTGAAGTGACCCTCCACCCCGAGGGTGCTCCATCGGTCGAACTCGGTCGTGATGTTGTCGCGCGCCGCCCTCGGGAGGGCACCGAGGGAGTTGCCGACGAGGTAGATGCCGTCGGGCAGCTCGAACTCGTCGCGCAGGGGGGCGAGCGGGTCGGCGGCGTCGAGCGCGGCGGCGTCGAGGGCGACCCGATCGGTCACAGTCGACCCGCCTTCCCCGGATGGAGCGCGCCGCAGTTGGGACAGGTCCGCGCCTCGAGGTCGTCGTCGAAGGCCTGGAAGAGCGGTGGGAGGTCCTTGTCGATGGCCTGCACCTGGACCTCGACGCGGTGGACGAGTTGGGAGCACTCGAAGCACGCCCATTCGAAGCCATCGAGCTCGCCGACGGGACGCTGGTATTCGACCACCACACCGATCGACTCGGGATCTGGCCGTTGCGGGGAGTGACGCACGCCGGCGGGGAGGAGGTAGACGTCGCCCTCGCGGATCGGCATGTCGTAGGGGGCCTCACCGGGACCGGGCCAGATCACGAGGTTCATGTCACCCTTGACTTGGTAGAAGAACTCCTCGCGGGGGTCGTCGTGGAAGTCGCAGCGCTCGTTGCCTCCGCCGACGACCATCACGACCATGTCGGCCTCCCGCCAGATCTGTTTGTTGGCGACGGGCGGTCGGAGCTCGTCACGGTGATCCTCGACCCATTTGGCGAGGCTGAAGGGCCTGCGGCGATCGGGGCTCGGGTCGTAGTCGGTCATGGGTCCTCCCGTGGTGTTCGGTCAGCCGGTCCGATCGGCGGTGGCTGCTCGGAGTTGGGCCGTCGCCTCAAGCGTCGAGGTGAGGTCGCGGAGTCGGTTGATGAGATCGGTGAGCTCGCCGGCATCGGCGAGCTGCTCGGCCTCAAGGGCCTTCGCCTCGGCGGTGAGGGTGGCGGCGAGTTGGGTGCCGTTCGGAGTGATCGAGACCAACCGTTGGCGACGATCGTCGGGGCCGTGCTTACGCACGACGAGCCCGCGGTCCTCGAGGCGCCGGAGCGCATGGGTGACGGTCGGCTGGGGGCTGAGGGCGGCATTGGCGAGGTCGACGACCCCCACCTCGCCGCTCTCAGCGAGGACGGCGAGCACTCGCCACTCGGAGCGGGCGACGCCGTATCGGTTGAGCACGGCGTAGAAGGGCGCGGACAGGGTCTGGTCGGCGCGGCGCAACAGGTAGGGGAGGTACCCGTCGAGGAAACCTGAGGTGCCGGACGTCACCACCGTGACATTAGATTCATAAGAATCTAATGTCAATGCGCCGAAGTGGACGTCAATTCGTTTCTTGATTTACGACGGCCTGACTCCGCCGCCGGTCGCGATCACTTCGCCGGGGGCGTCGCAGGGATCGTGCGACGTCGACCGCGCACTCCGAGCCGTTTCTCGGGGCTGACCGACGGCGCTGTGTGAGCCCGGTTGGGATCGCTGGCGGGCGGGTCTAGAGTTCCCTCAACTTCGCCGCGGGGTGGAGCAGTTCGGTAGCTCGTCGGGCTCATAACCCGAAGGTCGTGGGTTCAAATCCCACCCCCGCCACCATCTTTGGAATCCCGGAGCTACGCGCTCCGGGATTTCGCGTTTTCAGGCGACGGAATCAATCCCCGCCGCTCACCTCGGCGAGATTGACCGTGCTCGACGCCGGAATCGGCGGCAACCGCAGGGTGAGTAGCCACGTGATCACCACGAACACTGTCGAACCCCATAACGCGGCCGACAAGTCACCC
>JAFMMJ010000087.1 GCA_017859785.1 Ilumatobacteraceae bacterium | reverse complement strand
TGACGCCCCTCCGAAGGGTCGTACTCGGTCCGAGCATGCAACACCCGCGAGTTGTCGAACACGATCGCCTCACCAGCAGCGAGGGTGAGCTCGATCTCCCCCTCCTCAAGGATCCGGCTGAACACCTGCAGAGCGCGAGCGAAATCGCTGTCAGCCGGCGTCTCGAGACTCCGGTGGTTGAGCGCGATCGCGCGCACCGAGCCATCACTGCGACACTCGATGATCGTTCTCTCAGCCGAGTGATCGAAGCCGCCGCCGTTGTACCGGAACACGACCGGACGCGAGCAGAGCAGATCGAACGCCGTGCGATCCTCCGACCGCAGGCGTTCCGCCGCGAGGAACCCATCCGAGAGACGGTTCGCCCCACCCGACACCGCCGGGCGGAGACAGTGAAGGATCTGTACCGGCGGCACCGGATCGTGGTACGGGTTGTCGGTGTGTAGCGGCAGACCGAGTGAGGTGTAGGCCAAGTTGATCGCCGCGGGCTCGACGCGCACGTCGAACAGTCGTCCGTAATGCGTCTCGTGCACGAACCCGATGGTCGACGCGAAACGCAACACCTCCCCCTCGTCGGTCGGGATACCCCGCACATGCGCAAGGCCATCGATCGCTACATCGGTCGAGATCGCCACCACATCCTCCGCGTCGCGGGCCACCGGCCGATACGAGTTCGACCAGGGCACCGCGATCCGCGTCACCACCGGCGCCCGTTCGGGAAGCCAGACCCGATGGACGCGACCATCGCCAAGGCGCACCTCCACCTCTTGGCCCTCATCCGTCCGGTGGGATCCGAGCGTCACCAGACCGCGCATCGCAGCCACGTCGATGAGGTGCTGCTGAGACGACTCGTCGCGGCAGGCGGCGCAACGGCACGCGTCGTAGGCGCCAGCCGGATCGATCGGACCCTCACCGAGCACTCGCGCGAGCAGATCGCGACGCGCCATCACCGAACCGGCGTCCACTCCGGGTTGCTTCCCGGAGTCATCGGCTCGGCGGAGACGCATCGCCCGTTCCGCGTGCGGCTCGGCGAGAAACATCGCCGACTCGTCCGCCGACATCGGACCGCCTTGCTGGTTAAGCGTGATCACCGAGGCCTCGCTCAACGACCCGAGGAAACCCTCCTCGACCGCGGCGAGATGACGCTTCGCCTCGACATGGAGACGAATCGGCTCGGTCACACTCGACCGAAGCCACGGGCCGAGACGGGTCGCGCCGACCTCAGCGTGATCCGCCACCCCAAACTCTCCGGCCGGCACGAGCAGGTGGCCCACATCGTGGAGCAGTGCGGCGAGCACCAGGTCGTCGTCGGCTGCTCCTCCGTCGGACTCGAGCGCGGCGGCTGTCTGCAACGCGTGCTCGCGCATGTTGACGTGCTCTCCGTACGTCACCTCAGCACTCCGCTCGACGAGGCCGAGCAGGTGATCAACAATCGGGCGCTCGGAACCAATCAGGCTCGAACCCGACCAGTTCTCGCACGGATCGAGACCCGCGAGATCGGCCACCGTCGGCGCGATGTCGAGCATCGACGCCACCTCCCAGAACGACCCCGGGGCCACCCGCTCCGATCGGACAGCCACGAAGATGTCCATCACGTCGTCGGTGGTGGCCGAGTGATCGTCGCCGATGCCGCCGTGATCAGTGGTGACCACGACCGACGTCTCCTCCCCAACGACCTCGAGGAGCCGTCCGAGGGTCCGATCGATCTCGGTCATCGCCGACAGGTACTCGTCACTTCCCCAGCCGTGATCGTGACCGGCGAGATCGGTCCGGCACAGGTACACGTAGGAGACGTCGGGACGACGCGCCGCCCACACGGAGGCGAACATGTCGACCATGAGGTCGTCCTCAGCCGGGTCGTAGCCCGAATCGATGAAGATCCGATGGAGGCTGGCCAGCGGCTCGATGAGCGAGTCCATCTGCTTCCAGTTGTTCGCGCTCGCCGTTGAACGGCCGGCAGCGCGGGCGAGGGCAAGCACCGAAGTCAGCCCCTCCGCGAGCGGCTTCATGGAGTTGTCGACAAGACCGTGAACCGTCGGGTCCACTCCAAGGAGCATCGAAGCGTGCACCACCCTCGTCCACGGCGGTTCCACGGTGCGGGCGGTGAAACATCCCGCGCCTGAACGGACGAGACCGCAGAGATGCGGCATCCGCTCAGGGGTGACGAACCGAGGCGCGATGCCATCGAGTGAGACGAGAACGACCGGGGGATTCGACAACCCGACCACCTCCGAGGAGACAACCGCCGGGCACCGCGCCCGAACGCTCGGACATTACCGGTCGGGCACCGGCCGCCGATGCTTGGAGCCGGGTGCGGGAATCGAACCCGCGACCACATGATTACAAGTCAAGTGCTCTACCAACTGAGCTAACCCGGCGCGATGGTCAGGCTAGCGATGCCCCTCGCCGGCATCCGCCGGAGCGCGCCTAGCTCCGATGTCGTCGGATCTCGTAGGCGGCGAGAGCGGCCGCTGCCGACACGTTGAGCGAGCCCACCCGACCGAGCATCGGGATCGCGACGATCATGTCGCACCGCTCCCGCACCAGCCGCGAAAGACCAGCACCCTCGGCGCCAAGCACCACGCAGACCGGTTCGGCCGCGAGATCACCCAACTCGAAAAGATCACGGTCAGCGGCGTCGTCGAGACCGACGATCCACACCCCAGCCTCACGCAGGCGAGCGAGCGCCGCCGGCAAACCCGGAACCACGGCGATCGGCACGTGCTCCACCGCTCCGGCCGCCGCCTTGGCGACCGTCGGGGTGACATGGACCGCACGATGACGAGGCAACACGACCGCATCGACACCCGCCCCCTCGCAACTTCGCAAAATTGCTCCGAGGTTGCCCGGATCGGTCACTCCGTCGACCGCCACGATGAATGGCACGTGCCCCGGTCGACGACGAACGACACCAGCGAAATCGGCCTCGGGAATCGGCGCCGCGAACGCCAACACACCCTGAGGTGCTTCCGAGCGAGCGGTCGCCTCCAGTCGCTTACGCGCCACATACGACACCGAGACGCGATTCGCCCTCGCGAGCCCCTCGATGTCCTCGACGCCGTCGGAGCCCTCCAACTCGGCTGAGATCCAGATCTCGCGCGTCCGTCGACGTTGGGCGAGCAACAACTCGCGCACCGCCTGGCGACCCTCGATCTGCTCGCCGCCAAGCGTCTTCGGCTTCGAGCCGCGCTCCTCACCATCGGCGCGAACCGGCCCGGTACGGCCGGCCCCACGACTCCGCGGAGCGGTCCGACCTCCGCGAGGGGCGCCTCCACGAGACGGCCCACCGCGCTTCGCGCCACCCCGACCGGCCGCCGGACGCGACTGGCCCGGCCGACCCGATGCACGGCCAGTTCGACGCTGACCACTCATCGGAGGATCACCACCGAGGCGAACCCAGCGATTCCCTCGACCCGGCCGATGGCGCCGAGCCCCTCAGCGCGACGCCCAGTCAGCGACACCGGAGCACCGACCGCGGTCGACAGGTTCGACTCCATCTCCGCGCGACGGGGGGCGATCCGCGGACGCTCGCAGACGAGTGCCACCGAGGCGTTCCCAATCGACCAACCGTCGGCGCGCACCATCCCCGAGACCTCGGCGAGAATCTCGAGGGAGTCCGCCCCCTCCCAACGTGGGTCGGAGTCTGGGAAGTGCGCACCGAGGTCACCGAGCCCACCAGCCGAGAGCAGTGCATCAGCTATCGCATGGGCAGGCACATCAGCGTCGGAGTGTCCGATAAGCGCCGGCTCACCATCGAACACGCAACCCCCGAGCACCAGCCGACGCGAACCGCTTGGCTCGACTTCGAACCGATGCACATCGAATCCCTGGCCGACACGGATGTCAGGAATGCTCATCGCCCAACCATCCCTCGGGCCCACTCAAGATCGTCCGTCGTCGTGATCTTGCGATTCACGGCCTCACCCTCAACGACGACAACCCGGCCACCGGATGCCTCCACTAACGACGCGTCATCGGTGCCGTCGGCACCACCGGCGTGGGCGGCGCGGAGCACATCAGCACGGAAGGCCTGCGGGGTCTGCACGGCGCTCAGTGTGGAGCGCTCAAGGGTCGAAGCCACCTCGAGTTCGCCGTCAACCGAGCGAACCACCTTGATGGTGTCGCTCACCGGCATGCCCGGCACCGCACCATCGGCCCCGGCTCGTACCGCGGCGATCACCCGCTCGAACATCGCCACCGACGCGAACGGTCGAGCGGCGTCGTGCACACAGACGATCTCAGCATCATCAGGAACGGCAGCCAAGCCAGCGCGAACGCTCTCCGCCCGAGACTCTCCTCCGGCGACGCCACCCTCACGTTCGGCATCCTCCGCCGGCACCACCAGAATCACCTGCGAACCAGCCGCGCGAGCGGCCGACACCGAGCGATCGATGATGCGGCTGCCGCCGATCTCCTCATACTGCTTGAGGCCACCGAACCGCGTTCCGCGACCGGCGCCAACGACGACCGTCCACACCGCCGCACCATCGGTCACGACTCGGAGGGTAGTACCGTCCTAACGAGATGCCAGACAGCGATACCTCCCTCATCAACCTCCTCTCCAAGGTCGACTTCTTCGCCGATGCGTCGACCCCGGCGCTCGAGCGCGTCGCCGCCCGATCTCACCGACGGGAGCTCTCGCGAGGCGAGACCCTCTTCGCGGAAGGCGACACCCCGCACTTCCTCTTCATCGTGATCAGCGGGCGGATCGCCATCGTCATGTCGAGCGAGGTCGACGACCGCGAATCAGTGGTCGCGTTGATGGAAGACGGTGACCTCTTCGGTGAACTCGGACTGCTCGATGACGGGCCGCGCTCCGCCGGTGCCCGCGCACTCAGCGTCTCCGAGGTGCTCGAGATCCCGTTCGAGGCTGTGCGCGAGATGCTCGACGACGAGCCGAGCCTTCTCTGGAACGCCGCGCGCATGCTCGCTCGACGGTTGCGTGCCATGGACGAGGTGCTCGCCGACTCGGTCTTCCTTGACGTGACCGGACGCACCGCCAAGAAGATCGTCGAACTCTCCGCGGGCCGCGATGAGTTCGTCCTTCCCGTCACTCAGGAGGAACTCGCCGGAATGGTCGGTGCCTCCCGCGAGCGGGTCAACAAGGCGATTGCCAGCTTCGCCCGCCTCGGCTGGCTCGAGCAGCACGAGCGCAACTACCGGATCATCGAGCGCGACCGGCTCGAGAACCGAGCCCGCTGAGCCAC
>JAFMMJ010000001.1 GCA_017859785.1 Ilumatobacteraceae bacterium | reverse complement strand
ACCTGGTCGAGGAGATTCCGGTGTCGATCGAGCCCATGCCCGTTGAGCCCATGCCAGTGGAGCCGGGCACCGATATCGACACCGCATCAGCCGAAGAACGCGTCGAGCGTCTACTCGCCGGCTTCGAGGCCGCGGCGCCGATGGCGCTCGACGAGTTCACGGTCCTCGCCGCCGACCTCGACATTGAGGTGCGCGTCGCCTCCATCGACGGTGAGGGTTTCCCGATGACGATGGACTACCGCGACGACCGCGTGAACATCGACATCGAAGCCGACACCGTGGTCCGAGTTCTGCCCGGATGACCCCCCGGGTCGCGTCGATGGCGCACCGGTAGCCTCAGAGCGATGTTCGACACCCTGTCCGGTCGCCTCGAGGGGATCACCCGACGCCTCCGAAGCAAGGGTCGCCTCACCGAATCCGACGTCGACGAGGTGATGCGGGAAATCCGCACCGCGCTCCTCGAAGCCGACGTGAACGTCGGTGTCGTACGAGCGGTCACGAATCGCATCCGCGAGCACGCCATCGGGGCGACGCGGTCGAAGGCGCTCGACCCAGGCCAGCAGGTCGTCAAAGCGGTTCACGACGAACTGATTCGAATTCTCGGCGGCGAGACCCTCCCCATCACCTACGCCTCCAAGCCTCCGACCGTGGTGCTCATGGCCGGACTTCAGGGGTCGGGTAAGACGACCAACTCGGCGAAGCTCGCCTCCTGGTTCCGAGCCCACGGCCGCCAACCGCTGCTTGTCGGCGCTGACCTCCAGCGGCCGGCAGCGGTGGAGCAGTTGCGGACGCTCGGCGCTCAGATCGATGTGCCGGTCTACTCGGCGCCGGCCGACCCCGTTCGCGTCGCCGCCGATGGCATCGATGAAGCCCGACGACTCGGCCGCGACGTCGTGATCGTCGACACCGCCGGCCGTCTGTCGATCGACACCGAGATGATGGATCAGGTCCGGCGCATCTCCGAGGCGGTCCAACCCGAGCACACCTTCCTCGTCATCGACGCGATGACCGGTCAGGACGCGGTCCAGACCGCCGCCGCGTTCCACGAGACCCTCGCGATCGACGGCGTCATCCTCTCCAAACTCGACGGTGACGCCCGAGGAGGCGCCGCGCTGTCGGTGAAGGAGGTCATCGGACGACCGATCGCCTTCGCCTCAACCGGCGAGAAACTCGACGCTTTCGAGCAGTTCCATCCGGATCGCATGGCCGGGCGGATCCTCGGAATGGGCGACATCCTCACCCTGATCGAGCAGGCCGAGCAGGCCTTCGAAGCCGACCAGGCTGAGCAGGCGGCCGCCCGCCTCATGGAGGGCGAGTTCACCTTCGATGACTTCCTCGAGCAGATGCAAGCCCTGAAGAAGATGGGGCCGCTCTCGGGCGTGCTCGGGATGATGCCCGGCATGCCGAAGGAATTGAAGAACGCCAAGATCGACGATGACGACCTCAAACCGGTCGAGGCGATCATCCGCTCGATGACCCGTGAGGAGCGGGCGCGGCCGCAACTCATCAACGGCAGTCGACGCACCCGCATCGCCACCGGCTCCGGAACCTCTGTGGCGGAGGTCAACCGACTGGTGAAGCAGTTCTCCGAAATGCAGAAGATGATGAAGAAGATGGGCGGCCTCGGTGGTCGTAAAGGTCGCAAGGGCCGCGGCGCCAACCCCTTCGGCGCGCTCGGTGGCCAACCAGACCTCGGCGGACTCGAGGATCTCCTCGGTGGAGCACCGGACCCGCTCGGCGGGATCGGCAAGTCGGGACGACCCGGCCTGCCCCCCGGATTCCGCTGACCACCGCCCACGATCCGCCCGTACGGAACCTGCGTGGCTCCCGATAGCCTGCCGTGGTTCCTCAGTGCCCCAGGAGACAGTTCACATGGCAGTCAAGTTGCGCCTCACCCGAATCGGCAAGAAGAAGCAGCCGCAGTACCGCATCGTCGCGGCCGACTCGCGCTCGCCTCGCGACGGCAAGTTCATCGAGATCCTCGGTCACTACGACCCCCGCCAGGATCCGTCCGTGCTCACCGTCGACAACGACAAGGCCGTGAAGTGGCTCTCCGAGGGCGCGCAGCCCACCGAGCGGGTGGCCAAGCTGCTCGAGATCTCGGGCGCCATGGAGCAGTTCAAGGCCGCCAAGTGACCGTGGGAACCTCCGCCGACACGGCCGCCGCCGTCCTCACCCACATCGTCCGCTCGATCGTCGACGATCCCGAGCAGGTCACCGTCGAGACCACCGACGACGGCGACCGCGTTCGCCTCGATGTGCGCGTCGGTCCCGGAGACCTCGGACGGGTCATCGGACGTCGTGGACGCACCGCGGCGAGCATCCGCACCGTCACCCGCGCCGCTGCCTCCAAGGACGGCGTCGAGGTCGACATCGAATTCCTCGACGACTGATCCGGTCCCATGCCCGGGCCCGAGCTCCTCGAGGTCGGCCGACTCGGACGCGCCCATGGCATCCGAGGTGACCTCGTGGTCAACCTGTCGACCGACCGCCTCGAGCGTGTAGCGGTCGGCGCCCGACTGCTGATCGGCGACCAATGGCGAACCGTGGTGTCGAGTCGAATGCAGGGCTCCAAGCGGGTGATCCACCTGGAGGGGGTCGACGATCGCGACGGTGCCGAGGCCCTCGCCGGTCGGCCAATTCAGGCCGAGCCGATCGAGGATCCGTCGGCCCTGTGGGTACACGAACTCGTCGGATCGACGGTGTTCGACCGCGACGGGACCGCACGGGGAACCTGCGTGTCGGTGATCGCCAATCCGGCCTCCGATCTCCTCGAACTCGACAACGGCGCGCTCGTCCCCTCGGTGTTCGTGGTCGAGTCGGCGGCGGGGCGCATCGTCATCGATCCACCGGACGGGCTCTTCGAGGTGTTCGAGTCGTGAGAATCGACGTCTTCACGCTGTTCCCCGGGCTCGTCGACGGATTCTGCTCGGAGAGCCTCCTCGGTCGCGCCCGGCGCGCGGGCACCGTCGACCTTCGCGTGCACGACCCCCGCGATCACGCCACCGACAATCACCGCACCGTCGACGACAGCCCCTTCGGTGGGGGAGCGGGCATGCTCATGCGTCCGGAGCCGGTCTTCGACTGCGTCGAGGCCGTCGATCCGCCGCGGCCCCTCCTGCTGCTCTCACCCGGCGGACGACGCTTCGATCAGGAGATGGCCGCCGAGCTCGCTGCGACCGACGGGTTCAGCCTGCTCTGCGGTCGCTACGAGGGCGTCGACCATCGCATAACCGAGCACCTCGTCGACGGCGAGCTCAGCATCGGCGATGTCGTCCTCGCTGGGGGAGAAGTGGCCGCCTGCCTCGTCATTGAGGCGGTGACCCGACTTCTGCCCGGCGTCATGGGCAATTCGGAGGGCCCTGAGACCGAGAGTTTCGCGGGGTCAGGGCTTCTCGAGGAGCCCCAATACACCCGGCCCGCGGAATTCCGAGGTTGGGCGGTCCCCGAGGTGTTGCGGTCGGGCGACCACGCCCTCATCGCCCGCTGGAGGCGCGCGCAGGCGCTCCACCGGACGCTCTCCGCTCGTCCCGAGCTCATCGACGGGCTCGGCGGACTGTCCGAAGACGACCGACGCCTGTTGGAAGAGTTCCCCCCGGTCCCGTATCCTGCCCCGGCCGGACAGGCGCCCGAACAGGGTCGTCCCACCACTCCACGAGAGAGCACGCCATGAAGACCACCGACCTCATCGATTCCGACCAGCTCCGCGACGACATCCCCGACTTCCAGGCCGGTGACGAGCTCAAGGTGCACGTGCGTGTCGTCGAGGGCGGCAAGGAGCGCATCCAGGTCTTCCAGGGCGATGTGATCGCCCGCCAAGGCGGCGGCCTGCACGAGACCTACACGGTCCGCAAGCTCAGCTACGGCGTAGGTGTCGAGCGCACCTTCCCGGTGCACACCCCGAGCGTCGCGAAGATCGAGGTCGTCAAGCGTGGCGACGTCCGCCGCGCGAAGCTCTACTACCTGCGTGACCGGGTCGGTAAGTCTGCTCGCATCCGCGAGAAGCGCGACTTCTGATCCCCTCGCGTATCGACGCCTGAGAGCGTCCCCGTCGACGGCCCGAATGGGCCCGAAGGAGGACGCATGTCGGCAACAGCCGCCAGAGGCTCATGGGGTGAGCGGCTCGCCGCTCTCCACTACCGCCGCGACGGCTACCGCGTGGTCGAGCGAAACTGGGCGTGCCGGCACGGTGAGATCGATCTGATCGTCGGACGAGCTGGCGTGATCGTGTTCTGCGAGGTGAAGACCCGGGCCCGGCACTCGCATGGAGGGCCGGTAGCGGCCGTCGGCCCCGACAAGCAGCGACGGCTGCGGCGAGCGGCCGAGGAATGGATCCAAGTTCGACGTCCCGATGTCGATTCGTTCCGTTTCGACGTCGTAGCGATCACCGGGGTCGCCGTCGAGCGGTACGAGGCCGCGTTCTGACCACGTTCAGCCGAAGACGCCCCACATGACGAGCCCCGCCGCCACTGCGAGCGCGCTCGCCACCAGCACATAGTCGGAGGGCCGGGCGCGGAATCTCCGGTACGGATTGAATCCCATGCCCATCAGTATGGTGAGGCGATGCCGTGGGGGCCCTACGAGACGCTCATCGTCGACGAAGCCGATCGTGTGGTCACGATCACGATGAACCGGCCGCGTCGGAAGAACGCCGCAAATTCGGTGATGTGGGAGGAGTTGTCCGACGTTGTTCGGGCCCTGCACTCCGCCGATGACGTGCGGGCCGTCATCCTCACCGGGGCTGGTGGTGATTTCTGCTCGGGTGCCGACGTGTCGGGAGAGGAGACGCGGTCGCGCCACATGCTCCACTCGATGCGTCACATCGGCGATCTCTGCCTGTCGCTCCAGCGCCTGGCCCAGCCGACCGTGGCGAAGGTGCGCGGGGTGGCTGCCGGGGCCGGCCTCAACATGGCGCTCGCCTGCGACATGGTGATCGCGGCTGAGGGCGCCCGGTTCTCCGAGATCTTCGCTCGACGCGGCCTCGTCGTCGACTTCGGGGGCTCCTGGCTCCTGCCACGGCTGGTCGGCATGCACCGCGCGAAAGAACTCGTGTTGCTCGCCGACATCATCGACGCGGCCGAGGCTGATCGGATCGGGTTGGTGAACCGCGTGGTGCCCGAGGCGGAACTCGACGACACGGTCGACGCGATCGCCGCTCGCTTGGCCGCCGGACCGCCGATCGCCCTCGCGATGTCGAAGCGGCTCCTCAACAACTCCTTCGACGTCACGCTCGAGCAGGCCCTCGACGACGAGGGTCTCGCTCAGACCGTGACGTTCTCCACCGAGGATGTCGCCGAGGCGATGGGCGCCTTCATCGACAAGCGCGATCCCGTCTTCCGGGGCCGCTGACGGCCGTCCGCGGCGGTCCCTCGGTACTGTTCGGGCGTGGGTCCGCGTCGCGTCAGCCTCGCTATCGCCCTGCTCGTGGCCTCCTCCCTCGCCTCGAGTGTCGCGCTCGCCCAAGACGAACCCCCCGCCGACGACGGGGGCGTGGTGGCGGGGACTACACCCGGAACGCTCCCGCTCGTGCCGGTACCCCTTGGCTGCGCCGCGCCTGCTGCCCCGGATGTGGTGTTCCTCGGTGAGGTCGCCGCGACCGATGACCGCACCGTTCGTTTCACCGATGTCACGGTCCGCTCAGGTGAACTTGGCTCCTTCGACCGCGGAGGGCTGGTGGATGTTCGCTTTGGTTACGACGCCCAATACCTCGACCCGGGTGAGCGCTACCTCGTCGGCGCCGAGATCGATCCGGATATCGGGATCCTCGTCTCGAAGCTCGCGCCCGAGCCGGTCAACTTCGCCGGCGATGAGATCATCGGTGTGTCCGAGGATGACGTCATCTGCCCCGACTTCGAGGATCCGATCCTGACCCTCACCCCGATCGGGATGGAGGTCGAGACGGGCCTCCTTGACAACCTTCTTGAGGACCGCACGCGTCTCGCCGCGACCGTGATCGTGCCGTTCGCGATCGTCGTCGCGGTGATCTTCCTGCTCGCGCTGCTCCGGGTCAGCGCGGCTGGTTTCCTCCGCTCGCTACGACGCCGTTGATCTCGCCTCAGACCGGGCGGGCAGCCGAGGCGAGGGATCGCAGTTCGGCGACCGCGGCCGAGAGCCCGTCCGGGTGCCGGTAAAGGGCGCTACCCGCGATGAGGAGATTGGCTCCGGCAGCCGCGGCGCCGCTCACCGTCGATGAGGAGATGCCACCGTCGACTTCAAGGTCGACGGTGTCGGCGAGACCCGCGGCATCGATCATCGCGCGGACCTGAGCGATCTTCGGCTCCATCGAGGCGATGTAGGCCTGCCCGCCGAAGCCTGGATTGACGGTCATCACGAGCACGAGATCGACGAGGTCCAAGATGTGCGCGATCTCCGTTGCCGGGGTCGATGGATTGAGCGCGACTGCCGCGGTCGCCCCGAGAGACGCGATGTTCTGAAGGGTGCGGTGCAGGTGCGCGCAGGCTTCGACGTGCACGATCAGTCGCGAGCATCCCGCCTCGACATATCGCCCCGCCATGAGGTCGGGATCGGCAACCATGAGATGAGCTTCGAACGGAAGTGAGGTGTGGCGGCGAGCAGCGGCGATCACATCGGGCCCGAAGGTGAGGTTCGGCACGAAGTTCCCGTCCATCACGTCCCATTGGATGAGATCGCATCCGGCCTCCTCGAGGGCGGCCACCTCCTCACCGAGCCGAGCGAAGTCGGCTGGCAGTACGGAGGGCGCGATCTGGATCGGGCGAGCCATGGGCTGAGGTTAGGCCCCCATTGCTTCGCGCCGATGATTCCGGCCCGATGATTCCCGGTCGCCGTCGCCGAGTCGGGTGCTCGGCCGATCGGGGTGCGGTCTAGCATCCGTGAATGCCACCGGACGGCCCGCCGGCTGTCGGCGACGAGGTCGAGCTCGAGCCGGAGAGATTCGTCGCTGGAGGTGAGAGCCTCGCTCGCTCAGCGGACGGCAGGATCGTCTTCGTGCGAGGAGCGGTGCCCGGGGATCGCGTTGTGGCCTCGGTGATCGATGCTCGCCGTGACTGGTCTCGCGCTCGGCTCTCCTCGGTTCTCTCGGCAAGCCCCGACCGCATCGTCGCGAGCTGCGCGGCGCGGCGGGCTGGATGTGGTGGCTGCGACTGGGCTGAGGTGGCTGACGCGGCCCAGATGACGCACAAGGTCGGCGTGGTTGTCGAAGCCCTCCGCCGTACAGCGCGGATCGACTTCGACGTCGTCGATGGCGGGTCGGTCTCGCGAACCGGCTACCGGACGACGATGAGGGTGATCGGCGACGAGGCGGGGAAACCCTCGCTCCGGATGGAGTCCTCGAACACTGCGGTGCCGATCGCCGGATGCGAGGTCGCCCACCCTCGGCTCGTCGAGCTGCTCGATGAGATGCGTCTCACCCCGGGGCTCGAGGCGACCCTTCGCGTGTCGGGTCACGATGGTGGATCGACCGCCCGCTGGGACCGTCGGGTAGGCGAGGTGTTGGGGCTTCCCACCGAGACACGCACCGGTCGCGACGCCGCCATCGAGGAGGTGGTCGACTCAGCGAGCGGACTCCTGAGGCTCCGAGTTTCGGCCGGCTCGTTCTTCCAAAGCGGTCCTGAGGCGGCTGGCCTCCTGATTGGGACCTTGGCGCGCATGGTTCCCGAGTGCACCGACGCCGAGCACCTCGTCGACCTCTACGGCGGCGTCGGGCTTCTTGCCGGAGGGCTCGGTTCCTCGGCGCGACGCCTGACGGTGGTGGAGAGCTCGCGGTCGGCGACCGCGGATGCTCTGGTCAACCTCCCGCGCCTGGATCCTCCGCCGACTGAGATCGATGTCGTGACCTCCGAGGTGGGGGCGTGGCGCGCCTCACCCGACGCCCCCACGCCCGATGTGGTGATCGCCGATCCGGCGCGCTCTGGCCTCGGACGACCAGGGGTCGCCGCCGTCGAACGACTCCGGCCCGCCGTTGTCGGGTTGGTCTCGTGCGACCCGGTGTCGATGGCCCGTGACGCGGCGCTTCTGGCGGAGGCCGGCTTCCAGCTCGAGTCGGCGATCGCCCTCGACCTGTTCCCGGGCAGCCACCACGTCGAGGTGGTGTCGAGATTCGTGCGCGATAGGTGAACCCGGCCACACTGACACCGTGATCGAACCGGTTCTCGCTCCCGAGGTCGCTGAGGCGCTCCATGAGGGGCGTCCGGTCGTCGCTCTCGAATCGACGATCTTCTCTCATCTCGGCCTGCCATCACCGGCGAACCGAGAGGCACTCGATCGGTGCCTCGCGGCGGTTGTCGCGAACGGTGCGGTTCCCGCGGTGACGGCCGTCCTCGACGGTGTGCCGAGGGTCGGAGTCTCCGAGGACGAGCATGATCGAATCCTCGGAGCCGCGCGCAAGTCAGCGGAGCGGGATATCCCGGTGGCCATCGCCCAAGGCTGGGAGTTCGGTGCGACCACCGTCTCGGCGGCCCTCGCGCTGGCATCGGCCGCTGGGATCTCGGTTTTCGCGACCGGCGGCATCGGCGGCGTTCATCGCGAGGTCGCCGACACCGGCGACGTCAGCGCAGATCTCGACGCGATCGCCTCCCACCCGCTGGTGACGGTATGCGCCGGTGCGAAGGCCTTCCTCGACCTCGCCCGCACCCTCGAGCACCTCGAGACGGCGGGTGTTCCGGTGCTCGGATGGCGACACGATGAGCTGCCGGCCTTCTACACCCGCTCGAGTGGCCTGCGGGTGCCTCACCGGGTCGAGTCGGCCGACGAGGTCGCCGCGGTGCTCGCGGCGCGGACCCGCCCTGAGCGGGGGGTGTTGCTCACCGTTCCGATCCCGGCCGACGATGAACTCGACCCGACGACGATCGACTCGGCGCTCGCCGACGCGCTCGCCGACGCCGCGGCCGAGGGAGTTCGAGGAGCTGCGGTCACTCCGTTCGTGCTCGCCCGCATCAGCGCCGCCACGGATGGTGACAGCGTTCCCGCGAACCTGGCTCTCGCGGAGAACAACGCGGCGGTAGCCGCGGAGGTCGCGGTCGCGGTCAGCTCCCGAGGGCGCTGATCCTGCGCCCGACCCGCTCGAGATGTCGGGCCCGACGGTCCGGCCCGCAGCGGTCGAGCCCGTAGAGCGCGATCCATTCCACTCGGCAGCGCCGAGCGCATCGCGGCCGGAGGTAGCGGGACACGGTTCGCTTCCCGCTCTCGCCTTCGAGGGAGTTGACGAACTTGGACGAGCCATGTGAGGTGCACACGACGATTCGCTGGATCGTGTCGAAACGAGCCGACGGGCTCCACACCTCGTCGAACCAGTTCTGAAGGGCGGCGGGAGGTCCACTCCACCATGTCGGGTAGACGAGGATCAGCGAGCTCGATCGCGCGAGGGCGTCAGCGTCGGTCATCGCGAGCGCGGCCGTGTCGCGATCAGGATCAGACAGGTCGACGATGTGCGGTGTCGTGCCACCGAGGGCCTCGACCGCGCTATCGCGAACAGCGGAGGTGAGGGAGCCCTCGACGGGATGGCAGTAGACGAGCGTCACCATCGGCGGGCCGCTCCTGCCATTGCGTCGCTGATCTCAGCCGCCGAGGCCTCCGACCGAATGCGGATCCACGAGGATCGAGTCGACCAACCGCACACGAGTCGGAGCGCTCTCGCGACCACTCGGCGCGCGCTGTCGCCCTCACGGAGTCGACGGAGCCGACTGCGGTCATCGACGCTCACCGTGATGAGTTGCCGGATGTGACCGAGACCGGGTCGCATGCGCCCGTCGTCACCGATGACGAATCCAACCCCTGGGACGAGTACCCGATCGATCCACCCCTTCACTGGCGCGGACAGACCGCTCGACTGGAGAGGGGTCACAAAGGCAACCACCTCGGCCCGGGTGACGGCCTCGGCGGAGGAACGAACTCCGGCGTCGACGATCGGCTCGTCGGACTCGTAAGCGCGGCGCTCCGCTGCCGTCATCGCGACACCGAAGCCCGCCAGGTCGATCAACTCGACGCGGTGACGAGCGGAGAGACGTTCGACCAGCACCGCGGTCGCCATCGACGCGGCACGTCCTCGACGATCAGCGACCACGACCGCGGTCGTCGCGTCGCGGGATCGAGCCCCGCCATCCGCAGATGGGTCCACGCCGTCACCGTAGCCACGCGGCTCGGTGCCGGGACCGCGGCTCTGCGAACATCACGGGGTGAGCGCATCGACCCCGACGACCGCCTGGGATCGAGACGACATCCTCCCCGAGGATGGAACTCTCGAGCCGATCCACGACCGCGAGTACCGCGTGAGGGCGTATCGACTCTCCTCCGATCGAATCCTCATCAGGGGAGGGGTGCGCGATCAGAAGCCCCCTGGCCTCTACATCTCCCATGATCCCGACCCGATCATCGTGCATCACATGATCGTCGAGATGGAGGTCAGTTTCCCCTCCCTCGTGATCGAGCGCTGCGAGGTGACCTTCGAGTCGTATCCGCACGGAACCTGCCCGACGATTACCGAGCACTACCGCTCGCTTGAGGGCGTATCGATCGCCCGCGGGTACTCCGGTCGAGTCCGCGAACTGTTCGGCGGGCCGCGCGGATGCACCCATACGACCGCCCTTCTCCTCGCGATGGGTCCGGTCGCGGTGCAGTGCACCTGGTCGATGTTCTCCGCTGAGCTGCCCGAGGGTGAAAGCCCGTCGCTGCGGATGAGGCTGTTCGAGGGAACCGTCGACGACACCTGGAGAATGAACATCGGCTCCTGTCATGAGTGGGCCGAGGACGGTCCGGCCACTCGCCGCGCCGAGGCAGGAGACGGTTTCGAGGTCCCGGTGTTCATGCAGCGACGCCTCCGGGATCTCGGGCTGACGGACGAAGCGGGATGAGCGACCTCTTCGGTCTCCGTTCCCTCGATCCAGCGATGCTGGCATCGACCCCTGGCGTGAAGTGGCAGGCGCACCCGGGACGCCTCGCGGCATGGGTGGCCGACATGGACTTCCCGATCGCCCCAGCGATCAGCGAGAGACTCAGCGCGCTCGTCGCTCGAGGCGCTCTCGGCTATCCGAATTGGGGTCCGACGCCGTCGCCGGCCGGCCGGCTCTTCGTTGAGAGGATGAACTCGAGGTGGGGATGGTCGCCCGACATCGAGCGGGTCCACGACGTTGCCGATGTGTTGCAGGGGGTCCGCATCGCTATCGAACTCCTCACCGAGCCCGGTGATCCGATCGCGCTGCACACCCCCGCCTATCACCCGTTCCTCAACTCACTTCGAGAGATGGATCGACGCATCGTCGAGTTGCCGGTCGGCGCTGACCGGTTGGACGAGGTCGAGTCGATCATCGCCGCGCAGCGGCCGCGTCTGCTCATCCTGTGCCATCCGCACAATCCGACCGGTCATCGTTTCCGCCGTCGTGAATTGGAGCGCCTCGCGGAGATCGCTGAGGCAGCGGAGCTCGTCGTGGTCTCCGACGAGATCCACTCGGACCTGGTCTACGACGACCCATCGGATGCCGAGACCCACGTGCCCTTCGCGTCGGTGTCGGAGTGGGCGGCCCGCCGCACGGTGACGGTCACCTCGGCCTCGAAGGCGTTCAACCTCGCTGGCCTCCGGTGGGCGGTGATGCATGTCGGGCACGCCGAACTCGAGCGACGGCTGCGCTCGTTTCCCGATCACTTCTTCGGCGCACCGAACCTCATCGCGGTCGAGGCGGCGGTTGCCGCGTGGACCGACGGCGGCGACTGGCTGTCGGCCGTTATGGGGGTGCTCGATGAGAATCGCCGTTCCCTCGTCGATCTCCTCGGTCGCCATCTCCCGGGCGCGCGCTACACCCCTCCGGAGGCCACGTATCTGGCCTGGATCGACTGCTCGCATCTCGGAGAGGGAGAGGCGCCGCGCGACATCTTCCGGGAGCGCGGGGTCGAGGTGAGTCCTGGCCCGCAGTTCGGTCGCGAGGGCTCGGGGCACGTGCGCCTCAACATGGCGACGAGCCCGTTCATGCTCGAGCGCATCGTCGCCGCCATGGGCGGAACGTGACCGACGTCGGCTGATCCTCGCCGGGTCAGTCGGCGGAGGGACGGTTCTGCGCGTGTTGGAAGCCGAAGCGTCCCTTCACGCAGAGGTTGCCGCTCGTGATGCCGCTGTCGGCTGGTGAGGTCACCTTCACGATCGAGTCGTCTTGCACGTGGAGGGTGAGGTTGCAGCCCACCCCGCAATATCCGCAGACCGTGTCGACCTGGGTCTGACGCGACTCGTCCCAGGTGCCCGCTTGGCGCATGGTGTACTCCGAGGTGAACATCAGCGCTCCGGTCGGGCAGACCTGGATGCAGTTGCCGCAGTAGACACATCCGGAATCAGGGAGTGAGACGTCGTGCTCGGTCGACACCCGAGCGTCGAAGCCCCGTCCGGCGATGTCGATCACGAAACTGTTCTGCCACTGCTCTCCGCAAGCGTCGACGCACTGGTAGCACAGGATGCACTTGGAGTAGTCGCGGATGTAGAGGTCGTTGTCGATGCGAACCGGCTCGTCCACTCGAGCGGCCTCTGAGCCGTATCGCGTCGGGTCGGCGCCGTACTCGGTGTTCCACTCTTCGACATGGTCGGTGAGCGAGAGGTCGACCGAGGAGCCGAGGAACTCGAGCACCATCCGCCTCGAGTGGTCGATCCGCTCGGAACGCGTCGTGACGACCATGCCCTCGGTCACCGGACGCGAGCAGGAGGGAACCAGGGTGCGCGAGCCCTCCACCTCCACCATGCAGACGCGGCAGGCGTTGCGTGGGGTGATCGTCTCGCCGTAGCACAGGGTGGGAATGCCGCATCCCCGACCGCCGCAGGCGTCGAGGATCGTCGTGCCTTCGGCCACACGAACGGTTACCCCGTCGATGATCGCCTCGACCGTCGCTGTGTCCGAAGCGGTGCCGTCGATCGTTGTCATGTCAGCACCCCGAGCCGCACGACGGCCGACTGGATCGCGTTGGCCGCCGTCTGACCAAGACCGCAGATGCTCGCGTCGCGCATGGCGCCAGCGATATCGCGCAGCAGTGAGAGGTCGGCCTCGCCCGTTCCGGAGGCGAGTCGCTCGATGGCCTCTTCCTGCCTGACGGTTCCGACGCGGCAGGGGACGCATTGCCCGCAGGACTCGTCGCGGAAGAACGCGGCGATCCGTCGCAATTGATCGACGAGGTCGACGTGCTGATCGTGGACCATCACGACGCCGGAGCCGAGGGTGAGCCCGACCTCGCGGAGTCGGGCGTCATCGAGGGGAAGATCGAGGTCGGCCGGACCGGCGAAGCCGCCGGCGGCTCCGCCGAGCATGACGGCGCGAAGCTCCGAGCCCTCACGGAGACCTCCCGCGCGCTCGATCAGCGCTCCGAGGGTGATGCCGATGGGCGCTTCGATGACGCCGGGGCGGCGCACGGCGCCCGACAAGCAGAAGAGCCGGCGGTCTGCTTGGCGGCCCTCGGCGATGATGGAGGGCACGTTCATCAACGTCTCGACGTTGTTCACCGCGGTCGGCTCACCGAACAGCCCCGACTCGAACGGGAACGGCGGCTTGTTCCGTGGTTCGCCGCGGTATCCCTCGATGGAGTTGAAGATCGCCGTCTCCTCCCCGCAGATGTAGGCGCCCGCGCCGCGGATGATCTCGATATCGAAGCCCGCCAACGCTCCGAGCAAACCGGCGGAGCGGCAGCGCTCGATGGCTGTCGACAGGGTCAGGTGGGCGCGGAGATACTCGCCGCGCAGGTATACCCGCCCGAGTTCGCAGCCGATGGCGAGCGAGGCGATCGCCATCGACTCGATCAGGGCGTACGGGTCGTTCTCGATCAGGGTCCGATCCTTGAAGGTGCCCGGTTCGGACTCGTCGGCGTTGCAGATCAGGTGGTGGGGGGTGACGGGCTGGGTGCGGACCGCGTCCCATTTGCGGGCCGTCGGGAATCCGGCTCCGCCCCGACCGGTGAGTCCAGAGGCCTCGACGGCGCTGATGATTCCCTCGGGGCCGAGATCTCGGGCGCGCTCGAGTGCTGAGAACCCGCCGTCGGCGAGGTAGGCGTCGAGGTCGACCGGGTCGCCCGCGCCGACTCGCCGCAGCAGGACGTCGTCCTCGGCGCGATCGACGGCGGCGGACGCGGGGTCCGGTTCGGGGTCGTGGCCGCCGATGGTGATGGCGGCGGGGGCGCGGTCGCAGAGTCCGAGGCAGGGCGCGGGGTGCGCTTCGTGGTCGACGCTGTGTTCAGTCGGCCCGCCGGCCGCCCGGCAGGCGAGGTCGATGCAGACGTGGCGCTGGACGGGCTCACGGGGGCTGAGAGAGAAGAGCCCGTAGAAGCTGGCTACCGCGTGGATCTCGGCGGGGGAGGCGCCGAGTCGCGTGGCGAGGTGATCGATCGCTGGAGAGCTGATCCAGCCGATCCGGTCATTGAGGGCGTGGAGACAAGGCAGCAGCAGGTGCCGCTGCCCACGGACGACATGACCGGCGACAGCGTCGCGACCGAGACGGTCGTCGGACGGCCCGAGCACGCTCTCGATCGCCTCGCGCTCGGCATCGGATGCCGGGGTCGTCCGCTTGATTGCCTCCATGTCTGCTCAGCCTGTCGCCGCCGGGGTGATCCGGTCGATACGGACAGCGGCAGCCTTGAACTCCGCCGTTCCCGAACGGGGGTCGACGGCGTCGATCGTCAACTGGTTCACATCGACCTCATCGGGGAAGTGGAAGGTCATGAATACCAGCCCGTCGCGGAGTCCCCGGTCGATCCTGATCGGCGCCTCGACCGCGCCGCGTCGCGAGCTCACGCGGACGATCTCGCCATTGGCGACTCCGAGGCGGTCAGCGTCACCAGGTGAGACGTCGACGGTCTCACCCGCGCGATTTGGCGAGGAGAACCCGCCCGATTGCACGCCGGTGTTGTACGAGTCGAGACGTCGACCGGTGGTGAGGCGGAGCGGGAACTCCTCGTCGACGGCCTCGACGGGTGGCTCGTCGATGACGACGGCGAACGGGGCGGGTCGACCGCGCTCGGCGGGGTCCTCGGCCCACAGGCGACCGTGGAGGAAGGGCGGCTCCAGCGTGTCTTCTGAATAGCAGGGCCACTGAATGCCGCCGAGTTCCTCGAGACGCCACCACGGCATGCCGGCGTGCATGGGTGACAGCGACCGCAACTCGTCCCAGATTTCCTCGTGATCGCGGTAGTTCCAGTCGTGGCCGAGACGGGCGGCGAGGTCGAGCAGGATGTCGATGTCGTCGCGGGCCTCGCCGGGTGGGTTGATGGCCTTGCGGACGCGTTGCACTCGACGTTCGGAGTTGGTGACCGTGCCATCCGATTCGCACCATGAGGCGCTCCCCGGCAACACGACGTCGGCGAGTTCGGCGGTGCCGGTCATGTGGATGTCGAGAACGACCAGGTGATCGCGGGAGGAGAGCAGGTCGATCGCCCGCGAGACGTCGGCCTCGCTCTGCGCCGGGTTCTCGCCGATGACGAGTAGCGAGGTGAGGTCGCCGCGCTCCATCGCGTCGAACATCTGCGTGAGGTGCCAGCCGTTCTCCGGTGGGACGGTCGCTGACCAACGCGCGTCGAACTTCGCTCGAGCCTCGTCGTCGGTGACGTCTTGGAAGCCGGGCAACTTGTTGGGAAGCGCGCCCATGTCGCCGCCTCCCTGGACGTTGTTCTGTCCGCGCAATGGGGTGAGTCCGGCGCCGTAGCGCCCGACCTGGCCGGTGAGGAGGGCGAGGTTGCACAGTGAGAGGACGTTGTCGACACCGTTGTGGTGCTCGGTGATGCCGAGGGTCCAGCACAACTGGGCGGCCTTCGCGCCGGCGTAGGCGTGGGCGAGTTCTCGGATGGCTTCGGCTGGCACGCCGGTGACCGACTCACCGCGCTCGAGGGTCCACTCCTCGACCGACGCGGCGTACTCCTCGAATCCACTGGTGGCCCGCTCAATGAAGTCGGTGTGGGCGAGACCGGCGTGGATGATCTCGCGGGCGATCGTGTTGGAGAGCGCGATGTCGGTGCCGACCTCGAGTCCGAGCCAGCGGTCAGCGAAGCGCGCCGTCTCGCTGCGTCGAGGGTCGACCACGAACAGGCGCGCGCCGTTGTTCACGGCGGTGAGCACGTGGTGGAAGAAGATCGGGTGCGCGTTGCGGGCGTTCGAGCCCCACATGATGATGACGTCGGCGGCCTCGGCCTCCGCGTAGGAGGAGGTGCCTCCTCCCGCTCCGAATGTGGCGGCCAGACCGACCACCGAGGGAGCGTGTCAAGTTCGGTTGCAGGAGTCGATGTTGTTCGTACCGAGTGCGACTCGGGCGAGCTTCTGCGCGATGAAGTTCATCTCGTTTGTCGACTTCGAGCAGGAGAACACACCGACTGACTGACCGCCACCGGCGCGGCGGAATCCCTCGGCGGCCCGGTCGAGGGCTTCGTCCCAGGTGGCGGGGCGGAGCGCGCCGTTCTCCCGAACGAGTGGGGTGGTGAGGCGGTCGAGAGGCTGGTGGCGGTGCCGTGGCATGACGTTTAGGTTAGTTGAGAAGCGGTGTATCGTTCCACATCTTGGAATGAATCCGTATTGTGGAACGAGTGTGACCTGTGCGACAATCCGCGCCGGCCACGCGTCGGCGGGCCAACAGCCCGCTCATTCTGCCGACAAACCACCGAATCAGGGGTGAACAACGATGAGTTTTCCGTCCGATCTTGAGATCGCCCGAGCCGCCGTTCCGAAGCCGATGCCCGAGGTCGCGGCGAAGATGGGGATCGGAGAGCACCTGCTCCGGCCCTACGGCACCGAGTTGGCCAAGATCAGCCTCGACGCGATCGACGAACTGGCCGATCGGCCGAAGGCGAAGTACGTCGTCGTCACCGCCATCACCCCGACCCCGCTCGGTGAGGGCAAGACGACCACCTCGGTCGGTCTCGGCCAGGCGATGTCTCATGTCGGCAAGAACGCGGTCCTTTCGCTTCGGCAACCCTCGATGGGGCCGACCTTCGGCATCAAGGGTGGAGCGGCCGGAGGTGGCTACAGCCAGGTCATCCCGATGGAACTGCTCAACTTGCACCTCACCGGCGACTTCCATGCGGTAACCGCTGCCCACAACCTGCTGTCGGCGATGGTCGACAACCACCTCCATCACGGCAACGAACTCGGACTCGACCTCAACAACATCACCTGGCGTCGCGTGCTCGACGTGAACGATCGCGCGTTGCGCAACATCGTCATCGGGCTCGGCGGCCGAATGGACGGGGTGACCCGGCAGACCGGCTTCGACATCACCGCGGCTTCGGAGGTCATGGCGATCCTCGCGCTCGCCACCTCCGCTGAGGATCTCCGCGCGCGTCTCGGTCGCATCGTGGTCGGCTACACGAACGACAACCGTCCGGTGACCGCTGAGGACTTGAACGGTGCCGGCTCGATGTCGGTGATCATGCGCGACGCCTTGGCTCCCAACCTGTTGCAGACGATCGAGAACACCCCGGTGATCGTCCACGCCGGTCCGTTCGGCAACATCGCCCACGGCAACTCCTCCGTCGTCGGCGACCTCATCGGTATCCGCGGCGGCGATTACCTCATCACCGAGGCTGGCTTCGGCGCCGATATGGGGGCCGAGCGGTTCTTCAACATCAAGTGCCGCGCCTCAGGACTCACCCCCGATGCCGCGGTGCTCGTGGCGACGGTCCGCGCGCTTAAGGCCCACTCCGGCAAGTACCGCATCGTCGCCGGCAAGGCCCTCCCCGAGGACCTGCTCGCCGAGAACCCGGACGACGTGATGGCTGGAGCGGAGAACCTACGCAAGCAGGTCGAGAACGTGAAGGCTCACGGTGTCACCCCGGTGATCGCCATCAACGCCTTCCCGACCGACCATCCCTCCGAGCACGAGGCCATCCGACGTTTCGGCGAGTCGCTCGGCGCGCGCGTCGCTGTGTGCACCCACTTCGCCGACGGGGGAGCGGGCGCGGTCGAGTTGGCCGAGGCGGTCATCGAGGCGTGTGAGGAGCCGAGCGACTTCGGCTTCCTCTATGAGGACTCCGATCCGCTGAAGACCAAGATCGAGAAGGTCGCCACCACGATCTATGGCGCGGCGCGTGTCGACTACACCGCAGCCGCCAGCCGCCAATTGCAGAACTACGAGGACAACGGCTTCGGAGGACTGCCGGTGTGCATCGCCAAGACGCACCTGTCGATCTCCGGTGATCCGAGCCTGAAGGGCGCGCCCACCGGACACACCCTGACGGTGCGCGAGGCTCGCGCGAGCGTCGGTGCTGGTTTCGTCTACCCGATCTGCGGCGACATGAGCACTATGCCCGGTCTCGCCTCCTCGCCCGCGGCCGCCCGCATCGACATCGATGACGACGGCCAGATCGTGGGCCTTTCGTGACCTCCGACAGCGTCGAGCGCACAGCCGGAGGGGCGATCCTCCTCGACGGCAACCGTCTGCGCGATGAGACGGTGTCGCGCCTCCGGTCTGAGATTGAGGCGGCGGGCTCGCCTGAGGTGTGCCTCGCGACGGTGCTCGTCGGCGCCGACAAGCCGAGCCAGATCTATGTGCGGATGAAGCACCGCAAGGCCGAGGAGGCCGGTCTCGTCTCGCGTGGGGTCGAACTTCCGGAGTCGGCCACCCAGGCTGAGGTGGAGGAGCAGGTGGCCGCCCTCGTGGCTGACCCGACGGTGCACGGGATCCTCGTGCAGCTCCCTCTGCCAGCGCATCTTGACCCGGAGCCGGTCCTCGCACTGTTGCCACCGGAGAAGGATGTCGACGGGCTCACCGAGCGCTCACTCGGTCGCCTCGTTCGTGACTTGCCCGGGCATGTGCCCTGCACGCCGCTCGGTGTCATGCGCCTGATCGAGCGTTACGGAATCGAGACCTCCGGTCGTCGAGCGGTCGTCGTTGGGCGGTCGACCTTGGTCGGGCTCCCTCAGGTGCTGCTGCTCGGTCGACGGGGCTGCGATGCGACGGTCACCCTTGCCCACTCGCGCACATCCGATCTGATCGAGGTGTGTCGCGAGGCCGACATCATCGTCGCGGCCGCCGGCCAGGCGCACATGATCGGTCCCGACCATGTCCGACCAGGAGCCGCGGTGCTCGATGTCGGCGTGTCGCGCACGGCTGACGGCATCGTCGGCGATGTCGATTTCGATCGAGTGCAAGCGGTCGCAGGCGCGATCACGCCGATGCCCGGTGGGACCGGTCCGATGACGATCGGCTGCCTGCTCGAGAACACCCTCGCCGCCGCGAGGATGCTCGGCGCGTTCTAATCCGGTCGGATTTTCCCGCCCCTGAGGTTGGCATCTGTTCCACATTGTGGAACAGTGGGAGATCAGGGAGGAACATGTCAGGAGTCCAGTCAGTCAACCGCGCCTTCTCGGTGCTGCGCAGCCTGTCCACCGGACCGGCTGGCGTGTCCGAGATCGCCGAGCGGACCGACCTCCCGAAGAGCACGGTGGCGCGCCTGCTGTCGACCCTCGTCGATCTCGGCGCGGTCGAGCAGAGCGAGAACTCCAGCTCCTACGGACTGGGGGAGACCCTCATCGAGCTGAGCGCCGCCGCATCACCGGGTCGCAACATCGTCTCGATCAGCCGTCCGCATCTCCAGGACCTCGTGGACCTGCTCGAAGAGGACGCGGGGATCGGTGTTTTGGAGGGCCGCGGGGTCTACTACCTCGATCAAGTGAACGCTGGCCAAGAGGTGCAGTTGCGCGACTGGACCGGAGAAACCGTCGACGCTCACGTGGTCTCCTCAGGGTTGGTTCTGCTGGCGTTCTCCTCTGACGAGGAGCAGGCGGCGGCTCTCGCCGACCCGTTCGAACCCTGGTGTGAGCGCTCCGTCACCGACCCGGTTGCGATCATTCGGCGCCTCGAGTCGGTCCGCCGCGACGGTTTCGCCTGGACGATGGAGGAGATGGCCGAGGGCATCAACTCGGTGGCGGCGCCGATCTTCAATCCGGCGGGATCGGTGATCGCCGCGATCCATGTTCACGGCCCGGCCTATCGGTTCCCCGATCCGGACCGACGTGACGCGATCACCCGTGCCGTGGTGCGCACCGCTGCGCGCGTGTCGAAGCGCCTCGCGGGCAGTCTCCAGCCCTGAATCGGCCACGGAGACGGTGGTTCCGCCTGGCGGAATGGTGGGCTTGACGGATGTCACAGGTCGCAGTTCGGGATGCTAGAATTTCACCATACGGACCTGTTCCGTATGACGGAACCAAGTTCCGGAAGTGAATCACGGGGTCCGACCGCAGGGTCGCATGGATTCCAATACCCATGAGCGAGGACCCCTCGGGGCTCTCTGAGCGTGTTCCCAGGAGGTGCACGTGACCGAAGAGAACGACGACATCGATCTCGCCGCGCTATCCGATGACGACCTCGTCAGTCAGATGCACGACGACCTCTACGACGGGCTCGGTGATGAGATCGTCGAAGGGACGACCATCCTTCTCGATCGCGGGTGGTCAGCCGAGAGGACCCTCAACGACGCGCTCGTCGAGGGAATGCGCATCGTCGGCATCGACTTCCGCGATGGCATCCTCTTCGTGCCCGAGGTTCTGCTCGCTGCCAACGCCATGAAGGCCGGCATGGAGGTGCTTCGGCCCCTGCTCGCTGAGACCGGGGTGGAGCCGATCGGCAAGATCGTCATCGGCACGGTCAAGGGCGACATCCACGACATCGGCAAGAACCTGACCGCGATGATGATGGAGGGCGCCGGGTTCGAAGTCGTCGACATCGGCATCAACTGCGACGTCGACAAGTACTTGGAAGCTCTCGAGCAACACCAACCCGACATCCTCGGCATGTCGGCCCTGCTCACGACGACCATGCCGTATATGAAGGTCGTCATCGACACCCTCGAGGCGAAGGGGCTCCGTGAGCGCTACATCGTCATGGTCGGTGGAGCACCGCTCAACGAGGAGTTTGGCGACGCGATCGGCGCCGACGCCTACTGCCGTGACGCCGGCGTCGCCGCCGAGATGGCCAAGCAGCTCGTGGACACCCGCCGTGGCACTCCCGAGCCCCCCGGACCCTCGGTGAGATGACCCGTCCGCTCGTGCTCGCCTGCGGTGCTCTCGCCCGTGAGCTGCGGGCCGTGCTGGAGGTCGACGAACTCGCCGAATCCGTCGAGGTCGACTACCTGCCCGCGCCGTTGCACAACCGACCCGATGGGATCGTTCCCGCGATCGAGGAGCGACTCAGCGATGAACCACTCGACCGGAGCGTCCTCCTCGGTTACGCCGACTGCGGCACCGGCGGCCTGCTCGACGCCTGGATCGCTTCGACCCCGCGGGATGTTCGGCGCCTTCCGGGCGCTCACTGCTACGCCTTCTTGAGCGGTGTCGACGAGTTCGAACGCCTTCACTCAGAGGAGCTCGGCACCTTCTACTTGACCGATTTCCTCGCCAGGCACTTCGACGCCCTCGTGTGGTCCGGCCTCGGTCTCGACCGACACCCGGAACTGCGCGACATGTACTTCGCCGCGTACACGCGCGTTGTGTTGCTCACCCAAGGTGACGAGCCAGAGGTGCGAGAGGCGGCTGAGGCGGCCGCCCGCCGCTTGGCCCTTCCGCTGGAGATCATCGCCACCGGTCGTGAGCACCTTCGCGAGGCCGTCGCCGTCGGGTTGAGCGGGGCGGGGGTCTGAGATGCCGCGAGGTGGGGCAGAGGTGGTCACCATCTTGTGGCGGGACATCCCTGCTCAAGTGAATGGACAGCGCGGGCGGGAGCGCCATCAAGTGGCGCTGTCAGCCAAGTTCCAGCGCGCGATCGATCGTGCGAAGCGCAAGGCCGGCATCGTGACCGCCGACGAGGACGTCGCTCAGTGGCGTCGCGTGTCGGTGCCCATCGACGGCGATCCAGCCGAGGCTGCTGAGGCCGAGGCCGCCCGCCTCGAGGCGAGATACCCCCGCGAGCATCTCGGACGACTCGCCTATGTCGGCGGATTCGAAGCCGACATCGTCGACGACGAGGTCCCACAGTCCGAACTCCTCGCCCTCGAGGAACTCGACGACGAGAACGACACACCCGACTGATCCTCCGAGGAGAACCCATGACCGACACCCTGATCAGCTCCGCGACCAAAGAGGTCGTGATCGGATTCGAGCGACCGTTTGTGATGATCGGTGAGCGGATCAACCCGACCGGACGCAAACTCCTCGCCGAGGAGATGAAGAACGGCGATTTCTCCCGCGTCGAGGCCGACGCTCTCGCCCAGGTGGCCGCCGGCGCGCACATGCTCGATGTGAACGCGGGTATTCCGCTCGCCGATGAGCCGGCGCTGCTCGCGCGGGCGGTGCAACTCGTTCAGTCGATCACCGACGTCCCGCTCTCCATCGACTCCTCCATCATCGAGGCGCTCGAAGCCGGCCTCGGCGTCTACCAGGGCAAGGCATTGGTCAACTCGGTCACCGGCGAGGACGAGGTCATGGAGCGGGTGCTTCCACTCGTCGCTCGTCATGGCGCTGCCGTGGTGGCGATCTCGAACGATGAGACCGGCATCTCGGAGGATCCCAATGTGCGTTTCGCCGTCGCCAAGCGGATCGTTGAGCGGGCCGCCGATCACGGGATCCCCGCCGCGGATGTCGTCGTCGACCCGCTCGTCATGCCGATCGGCGCGATGGGAACGGCCGGTCGCCAGGCGTTCGCGCTGGTGCGCCGGCTCCGCGAGGAACTCGGGGTCAACACCACCTGCGGCGCTTCGAATGTGAGCTTCGGTCTCCCGAATCGTCATGTCGTCACCGGCACCTTCTTGTCGATGGCGATCTCGTCTGGGATGACCTCGGCGATCATGAACCCCATGCACGCCGAGGTGAAAGCAGCCGTCATGGCCGCCGACGTGCTCATGGGCAACGACCGTGACTGCGCCGCGTGGATCCGAGAGAACCGCGACCCTTCCGCCGAGGGTGGTCGCGGTAGCCGAGAGGGTCGGAGGAGGCGTCGCTCCGAGTGAGCGATTCCTGACATGAGCGAGCATCGGATCGTCTTCACCCCGTCGGGCCTGAACGGCTCGGTCGAGGAGGGAACGTCCGTGCTCGATGCCGCCCGTTCGCTCGGCGTCGATCTCGACACGGTCTGCGGTGGTCGCGGTATCTGTGGGCGCTGCCAGGTCGAGGTGTCGACCGGTGTCCACGCGAAGTGGGGGATGGAGGTCGCTAACGACGCGCTCGGTCCGCGGGCATCCATCGAGACCGACTACCGAGGAGCGCGACCGCTCGTCGCGGGGCGCCGACTCGGCTGCGCCGCCACGGTATGTGGCGACGTGGTGATCGAGGTTCCACCGGAGAGCCAGGTGCACCGTCAGGTGGTCCGAAAGGACCTCGACCTGCCGGCGTTCACCGTCGACCCGTCGTTCACCGCGTGGTTCGTCGAGGTTCCCCAACCCGAACTCGGCGACGACCGGAGCCTGGCCGATCTCGTCCGGCTCTCGGTCCGAGACCAGCACGGTCGAACCGCCCCTCATGTGCCGTTGCGCGCCCTGCCCATGCTCCAGCCGGCGATCGATCGCGGCTCGGGAGCGGTGACGGTCGTCGTCGACGAGAGCGACCAGGTGGTCGCCGTGTGGCCGGGCTTCGTCGACGCCTTGCTCGGCGTGGCGATCGACATCGGGTCGACCACCATCGCCGGGCACCTGTGCGATCTCTCCACCGGCGAGGTGCTGGCCAGCGCGGGGCGCATGAACCCGCAGATCCGGTTCGGCGAGGACCTCATGAGCCGCGTGTCGTACGTGATGATGAATCCGGGAGGCGAGGCGGAACTCACGGCGGCCGTCCGCACCGCCGTCGACGGCCTGATCGGGGAACTGGTCGACCAGATCGAGAGTTTCCGCGAGTACGTGCTCGAGGTGGTGCTCGTTGGCAATCCGATCATGCACCATCTCGTGCTCGGCCTCGATCCGACACCTCTCGGCCAGGCCCCCTTCACCCTCACCACGAACCGCGCGCTCGTCACCCGTGCCGGCGACCTCGATCTCACTCTGCCGTACGCCCGCTGTTACGTGGCTCCGTGCATTGCTGGCCACGTCGGCGCCGACACCGCCGCGGCGGTGCTCGCCGAGGGTCCGCACCGCTCGGAGACCACGCAACTGCTCGTCGACATTGGCACCAACGCTGAGATCGTCCTCGGGGATCGCGAGCGGGTGTTCGCTGCCTCCAGCCCGACCGGCCCGGCCTTCGAGGGGGCCCAGTTGAGCAGCGGCCAGCGGGCGACGCACGGGTCGATCGAGACGGTGCGCATCGACCGCGACACGCTCGAGCCGCGTTTCCGGGTGATCGGTGTCGATCTCTGGTCCGATGAGGAGGGGTTCTCAGCGGCGACGGGTCCATCCGGGCCGAGCGGCATCTGCGGATCAGGTGTGATCGACGCGATCGCCGAGATGTACCTCGCCGGGGTTATCGATTCCAATGGGGTGATCGACGGATCGCTCGCCGAGCGCACGAGTCGGGTGGTGGCTGACGGTCGGACCTTCAGTTACGTCCTCTCCGAGGTGGGAGGCAGCCGGATCGCGATCACTCAAAACGACGTCCGAGCGATTCAACTCGCCAAGGCGGCGCTGCGTGCTGGCATCGACCTCCTCGTTGAGCACGCCGGCCGGCCGGAGATCACCGATGTCCGCTTGGCCGGTGCCTTCGGCGCCCATATCGACCCGCTTCGGGCGTTGGTCCTCGGTCTGGTTCCCGACTGCCCGGTTGAGAAGGTGCGTTCTGTTGGTAACGCCGCCGGCACCGGAGCCGTTCAAGCGCTCCTGTCGCGGACGATGCGCGCCGAACTTGAAGACGCCGCCAACGACATCGTGAAGATCGAGACGGCCACGGAGCCGCGCTTCCAAGAGCTCTTCGTCGCCGCGATGGGGGTGCCGCACAGCACCGATCCCACCCCGCACCTCGCGACGGCGATCAACCTTCCCAAACCATCCGCCTCCGCTCCCGCTTCGGGATCGGGGCGACCGAGACGCAGAGCGAGAGGAGTTCCGGCATGACCGATGCCGACACCACAACTGACACCGGCTCCGAGCGAGCGGGTCGCCGCGGGGGAGGGCGATCGGCCCGCAAAGCCGCCCGCGCTGCCGCTTCGACGGGAGCGGACGCGTTCATCACCCGCTCGCTCACGCCGCTCGACATCGTGTCGTCTGAGGGCCTCGAGCTCCTCGAGCACAACGCCGAGACCATCCTCGCCGAGGTGGGTGTGGAGATCCGCGACTACCCATCCGCCATCGAGCGGTTCCGAGCGGCTGGAGCTGATGTCGATGGCACGCGAGTGCGATTCCCGAGGGGTTTGTGCCGCTCGATCGTCACCGCGACTGCCCCAGCGATCTACACCCAGCACGGCCGCAACCCGGAACGCAACGTGCAGATCGGCGGCGACGCGACGGTGTTCGCGCCGAACTACGGCTCACCGTTCGTGCACGACCTCGACGCCGGCCGCCGCTACGCGACGCTGGCCGACTTCGAGAACTTCGTCCGCCTCTCCTACATGTCGCCGTATCTCCACCACTCTGGTGGCACGGTGTGCGAGCCGGTCGATGTGCCGGTGTCGAAGCGGCACCTCGACATGGTGCACGCGCATCTCCGCTACAGCGACAAGCCGTTCATGGGTTCGGTGACCGCTGGTTCGCGCGCCGCCGATTCCGTGGAGATGGCCCGGATCGCCTTCGGTGGCGATCTGGCCGACCGAACGGTGATGACCAGCCTGATCAACGCCTCCTCGCCGCTGGTGTGGGACGCGACGATGCTCGAGGCCGCCGAGGTCTACGCCGAGAACAACCAGGCGTCGATCTTCACCCCGTTCATTCTCTCCGGCGCGATGGCACCCGTCACCCCGGCGGGTGTGGCGGCTCAGACCCTCGCCGAGGCGCTCGTTGGAATGACCTTCGCGCAGTTGGTGCGGCCGGGCTCGCCGGTCGTGTTCGGATCGTTCGCCTCGTCGATGTCGATGCAGACCGGCGCACCGACGTTCGGCACTCCGGAGCCAGCGATCGTGCTGTACACGGTTGCCGCCCTCGCCCGGCGACTCAATGTGCCGTTCCGGTCGGGTGGCTCGCTGTGCGCTTCTAAGTTGCCCGATGCTCAGGCCGCCTACGAGTCGATGGCGACACTCATGCCGACCGTGCTTGGCGGAGTCAACTTCGTGCTCCACGCGGCGGGCTGGCTTGAGGGTGGGCTCGCCATCGGCTACGAGAAGTTCATCCTCGACTGCGACCAACTCGGCGCGATGCACAAGCTCGTGCAAGGCCTTGACCTCTCGGAGAACGGCCAGGCGGTCGACGCGATCCGCGATAACGAGCCGGGCAACCACTTCCTCGGCACGGCGCACACCCTCGCCAACTTCGAGTCGGCCTTCTACCGCTCGACGACCTCGGACAACTCGAGTTTCGAGCAGTGGACCGAGGAGGGAGGGCTCGATGCCGCCCAGCGCGCGAACCGCATCTGGAAGGAGCAACTCGCCTCCTATGAGCCGCCCCCGCTCGACGAGGCGATCGCCGAGGAACTGACCGAATATGTCGAGCGACGCCGGGGTGAGATCCCCGACGAGTTCGCCTAGAGAGGAGCGAACGTGCTCACCACCCTCAAACGACTCATCCCTGGCCGCGGTCGCGACTCCGCTGTCCGCGTCGACGACCCCGCCGTGCGCGAACTCGTCACCGGCCTCCATTACGAGCTGATTCCGATGAAGTCGGTCGAGCAGGCCATCGATGACCTGCCGCCTGGCGCGAACGTCTCGGTGACCTGCTCGCCGGCGAAGGGCATCCCGGCCACTCGGGAGATCACCGACCGGCTCGTGGCGCTCGGGCATCGGCCGGTTCCGCATATCGCTACTCGACTCGTGGAGGGTCCCGATCACACCGCGGAACTCGCCTCCTGGTTGAAGTCGTCAGGGGTCGATGAGGTGTTCATCGTCGCCGGCGACGCGCCCGAGCCCGCCGGCCCTTATGAGGGGGCGCTGGCGTTCCTGCGCGATCTCGTGACTCACGACCACGGCATGAAGGCCATCGGCGTCACCGGGTACCCCGATGGTCACGCCATGTTCGACGCCGCGGTCGCCTCTGAGCAGCTCCTCGCCAAGCAGGCGGTGCTCGACGAGGCCGGGGTGCACGGGTGGTGCTCCACTCAGATGTGCTTCGACACCGAGAAAATCGTCGACTGGTTGCGCGCCGAGCGCGCCGCCGGGATGCATCTGCCGATCCGGCTTGGGCTCCCCGGGGTGGTCGACCGCACCCGGCTGATGACCGTCGGCACGCGCCTCGGTATCGGAGCCTCGCTCCGTTATCTGTCGAAGAACCGTTCGACGGTGATGGCCCTCATGTCACCGGGCGGGTTCGACCCGACCGACATGGTGGTCGAGTTGGCGGCGTGCGCCGGTGAGCTCGACATTGAGGCGATCCACTCGTTCACCTTCAACTCGGTGGCCGACACGCGCCTCTGGCACGAGCAGCTGCTGGCCTGACGTTCGACGCCGCTCAGCTGGCGCGGCGGCGTCGGATCTCCTCGGTGATCGCGGGGATCACCTTGTGGAGGTCGCCGATGACGGCGTGACCGGCCTTGGTGACCATGTTCGCCTGGGGGTCGGTGTTGATGGCGATGATGTTCTTCGACGCCATGGCGCCCACCCAGTGCTGGATCGCGCCGCTGATACCGCAAGCGATGTACACGTCGGGCGCGATTCGCGTGCCGGTTTGGCCGACCTGATCGGTGTGGCTTCGCCAGCCGTTGTTGGTGACCGCTCGAGAGCAGCCGACCACCCCGCCGAGCTCGGCGGCGAGTTCGGCGAGCGGAGCGAAACCTTCGGGCGAGCCGACTCCGCGTCCGCCGCCGACCACCACCGGGGCCGACGAGAGGGTGACTCCGGCCTCGCGCTCGACCCGGGCGGTCACCCGAGAGCGGGCGAGTGAGGGGTCGAGATCGACCGGCAGGTCCGAGATGGAGCACTCGGTCGGCGCTTCGGAGGGCTCGTGGAGGTGATGGGCCACCGAAACGATCCACATCGGCGCCGAGAGCGTCGCCTCTTCGAGGAGTGAACCACCCCAGCGCAGCCGGGTCATGTTGAGGGTGTCTCCGGGGGAGAGGTCCGTGCAGTTCGCCGCGAAGGGGAGGTCGAGTCGGGCGGCGGCTTGGGCGAGCACCTCGTTGCCACGGTCGGTCCCGCAAGCCATCAGCACCGCCGGCGACATCGAGCGCACGGCCGCGGCGACCACCTCGCCCCAGGCCTCCGGGGCGTAGTCGGTGAGCATCTCATGGTGGGCGCGATGATGCGTGCTGGCGCCATGGGCGGCGAGGGTGTCGGTGAGTCCGTCGGCGTCGGCGCCGATCGTGAGCGCCTCGACGCGGGTGCCGAGAGCGCGTGCGGCGGCCAAGGCCTCAAGGGACGCCTCAGCCAGTGCGCCTCGGTCGTGTTCGATGACGACGAGCGTGGTGCCTTCCATCACAGGACTCCGATCTCTTCGAGTACGTCGACGACCGCTGCGGCGGCCTCGGGGCCGTTGCCGAGGATGACGGTCTCGTTGGTTCGCTCCGGCGGTGGCTTCAACGTGACCATGGCGAGTCCACCGGCTTCCCCGGCGGGCTCGACGGTGACCACACCGGCCTTCTTCGACGCGAGACGTCCCTTCATGGTCGGGTAGCGAGGCAGGTTGATGCCCTCCTTCACGCCGACCACGGCCGGAAGCGGCAGCTCGTACGCCTCGCGTCCGGCGTCGGCCTCACGCTCGACGTGGGCGGTACCGCCGTCGACGCGGAGGCCCTTGGCGCCGTTCACCATGGGGCGTCCGAGGGTGTGGGCCACCCGGATGCCGACCTGGAAACCGCTCGAATCGGCCGACTCGTTGCCGAACAGCACGAGATCGAAGGGTCCGCCGCTCGCCTCGAGGTTGGTGATGGCGCTCGCGATCGCCGCGGCGGTGCGCTGCGGATCCCATTCGCCGCCGTCGGTGGCGAGGAGCACTCCGCTGTGCATGCCAACGCTGACCGCGTAACGGAGTTGTTCCTCGGCCTCGACTCCGCCGAGGGTGAGCACGACGGCCTCACCGCCGTGCTCCTCGATGAGTTGACTCGCGGCCTCCACCGCGCACTCCTCGTGGGGGCTCGTGGTGTGACCGAGGTTGGCATCGTCGACGCGTTGGCCGTCGGCGGTGATGTTGATCTTGGAACCGGGCGCGGGTACCCGCTTCACGCAGACGAGGATCCGCACGGCTCAGCCCTTCAGACGGCTGTCGTCGGGATCGAACGGCCCGCCGGTGCCGACCACCTTGATCGGGTAGATCTCGTTGAAGTACATGACTTTGAGATCGGTGCCGGGGGCGGAGAGTTCGCGGGGCAGATACCCCATCAGGATCTGCTTGCCGATCGACGGGCCGTAGCCCGCGGTGGTCACGCGGGACACGCGGCCGTGGCTGTCGGTGATGCGGTTGCCGTCGGCGTCGAGGATCGGCTCGTTGCCGCCCTGGAGGTAGCGGACACGCCCCTCGGAATCGGTCGAGTCCTCGACGGTCATGGTGCACATGACCACTTCGGGCTCGCCCTTCTCGCGGGCGGCGAGGTAGGCGGCTTTGCCGATGAAGTCAGCGGACTTCACCTTCGGCCGGGCGAGGCCCGCCTCGAGCGGGTTGTACTCGCTCTCGAGTTCGGCGCCCTGGAGTCGGTAGCCCTTCTCGAGGCGACCCGAGGTGCCGTACACCCCGCCGCCGGTCGGCCGCAGGCCGAACGCCTCGCGACCGTTGGCCATGAGGGCGTCCCACAGGGCCGGGCCGTTGTTCCAGTCGACGTAGATCTCCCAGCCGGTGTCGCCGACGTAGGAGATCCGGAACAGCTTGGCGGGCACCGTCGTGCCCCCGCAGTCGAGGTCGACGTCGATGAGTGAGCCGTAGGGGGAGCCCTCGTGGGAGAGGTCGGCCGAGGTGAGCGTGGCGAGGAGCGCCGGCGCGTTCGGTCCCCACACGCCGAGCGTGGAGATCTCGAGGGTGCGGTCGGTGACGGTCACCGAGCCGTCGGTCGGCATGTAGTTGCGGATCCAGGCGAGGTCACGCCCTCCGTCGAACACGCCGGTCACGACGCGCACGGTGTCCTCGCCAATGCGCTGCATGGTGAGGTCGGAGTGGAAGCCGGCGTCGGGGGTGAGCCACGGGGTGTACGTGGCGCGTCCAACCGGGCCGATCTTGTTGACCGACAGGTAGTCGGCGAACTCAACGGCGCCGGGGCCCGAGAGGTCGAAGATCTGGAAGGCCGAGAGATCGACCATGCCGCAGTTCTCGCGCATGTTGAGGTGCTCGCCGACAGTGATCGGGCTCCACCAGCGGCGGTCCCATTCGGCTTCGCGGTCGGCGACGTTGTAACGCTCGACGAGGTCGGCGTTCGACTCGTACCACTGGGGGCGCTCCCAGGTGCGGGCCTGGAAGAAGAAGGCCCCGAGGTCCTGCTGGCGCGAGTAGTAAGGCGAGGTCTGCAGGGCGCGTCGCGACTCCCACTGCTCGGCCGGGTGAACGATGCCGTAGGTCTTGTTGAAGTGCTCGGAGGCGCGAGCCCAGATGTGCTCGTCGTTGCGCTCGTGGTTGTAGAAGCGTGCGATGTCGGCGCCGTGCGGGTCGATGACGCGCGGGTAGCCGTAGGTCATCCACTCGGCGACCACCTGAGCCATTCCGGGGCCCTCCTTCACCCAGACGGCCGCGGCCGACCAGAGGTTCTTCACCTCGACGGTCTCGCCGAGGCAGGGCATGGCATCGGGGGTGAGGCTGAGCAGTCCGTTGATGGCGTACTTGATCTCGGCGTCGCCGAGCATGTCCATCAGTTCGATGGCCTGCTCCATCTGCGGGTCGAAGTCGTCCTGTGTGAAGGGCATCTCGGTGGGGGAGAGGGCCGCTTCCTCGTTGGACGGGATCGAGTCGGGGTGATGCAGGATCGGACGGTGGGCGTAGGAGCCGACCTCCATCGAGCCCGATGACTGACGCTCGTAGCAGAAGGTGTCCATGTCGCGGACGATCGGGTAGTCGATCTCGGAGTTGGTCTCGACGAGCACGTCGATCGGGCCGACGTCGGCCATCTGGTGGACGGCGGGCACGAGGGGGATGGTGGCGCCGGCCATATTGGCGATGCGGTTCGACCAGCAGCCGCAGGCGATGACGACGTACTCGGCCTCGATGCGACCCTTGTCGGTGACGACGGCCGAGATGCGCTTGCGGCCGGTGGCCGGCTCGTCGACGGTCTCGAGCGTCATGACCTCGGTGTTGGCGAACACCTTGAGGTCGGCCTTGTCGATGGCCTCGTTGCGGAAGATGGTTCCGGTGTCGAGGGAGTCGACGACGGACACGGTGGGGCAGTAGAAGCCGCCGAGGATGACGTCCTCGTTGATGAAGGGGACGAGTTCCTTGACCTCGGCGGGGGTGAGCAGACGGGCCTCGACTCCCCAGGCGCGGGCGCTGGTCATGCGGCGCTGCAGTTCCTGCCAACGCTCCTCGGTGCGGGCGACCTCGATGCCGCCGGAGTCGACGCTGCGCTGCACATCGCGGTACTGGTTGGCCGACTGGACGCCGAGGAGGGCCATCTCCTTGTTGTGGTCGACGGGGAAGATGAAGTTGGAGGCGTGTCCGGTAGAGCCGCCTGGGTTGGGAAGCGGACCCTTGTCGAGCAGGACCATGTCCTTCCAGCCGAGCCGGGCGAGGTGCCCGGCGAGGCAGTTGCCGACGATGCCGGCTCCGATGATCACGCACTTGGCGTTGCTGGGAACGGTGTCACCCACGGGAATCCCCCTGTTGTTGTGGAATCGGTGTCCGGTCTCTCGTATCGAACCCGGTGGGTGCGACCCGAGCGGACCTGATATATCATCAATGTATCACGAATATCCCACTGAGTACACAGGCCTACGAGAGCCTCCGCCGACGGATCGTCCGACTCGATCTGGCGCCCGGCGACGTGCTCCGTGAGGAGACGCTCCAGGCTGAGTTCGGTATCGGCCGCACCCCGATCCGCGAAGCGCTCCAGCGTCTCGCCCGGGAACAATTCGTCACCGTCATCCCAAGGCGCGGCATGTTCGTCTCCTCCATCGATGTCGACGAACTCTCGATGCTGTACGAGACCCGAGCGATCCTCGAGCCCTACGCCGCGAGGCTCGCCGCGCACCGCGGATCGGCCGCTGATTGGAGCGAGATGGCCGAGGTCATCGCTGGCGCCGATCAACCCGGACTCGCCCCCGAGGATCTCCTCGAGGTCGACCGCCGCTGCCACGAACTCATCTGGTCAGCCGCCGGCAACCGGTTCATGACCGACACGCTCGACATGCTCTACGCGCAGAGCGACCGGGTGTGGCACATGTATCTCGCCGAGGTGGCCGACACTCGTCACGCCGTCGACGAGCACCGGGAGATCCTCGATGGTTTCCGCGTGGGCGACGCCGATCGTGTCGCCGCGCTCGTCGAGGCGCACGTGCGCAGCTTCGACGATCAGGTTCGCGAGGCCGTCACCAGTCGGTTGGCCTCACCGCTCGCCGGCTGAGCCGGAGCGGCGCGGTGGTCCGCCCCCTGGGATTCGAACCCAGAACCAATGGATTAAGAGTCCACTGCTCTGCCGTTGAGCTAGAGGCGGTCGAAGCCCGGGCAGTGTAGGCGGAGGCCAACCACCGCCCAACTGCCCGGGCCCTGGGGTGAGCGAGGGGACTTGAACCCCCGGCCTTCAGGGCCACAACCTGACGCTCTAACCACCTGAGCTACGCCCACCATGTGCGGGCGACAGTCTGCCATGGCGTGGGTCGTTCCCCACCCGCCCGCTCTGGGAGACTGTGCCGATGAGCACTGACACCCAGTTGCAGACCGTTGTCGAGCGCGTCGAGGCCTTCCTCGCTGATCACGACCCGAAGTCGATGGACGATCGTGAGTTCCGCGGAGCGCGGTTCGACGCGGGTCTCGCTTGGGTGCATTTTCCCGAGGGCCTCGGAGGACTCGGGTTCCGACCCGATCTGAACCGCGAGATCGAGAAGCGGATGCGCTCCGCTGGAGCGGCCGCTGCCGACCCGACGTCGTTCTTTCAGGCCCTCGCCGGTCCGACGATCGTGACCCATGGCTCGGAGGAGCAGAAGCGACGGTTCCTGCGTCCGATGTTCACCGGCGAGGAGCGTTGGTGCCAACTGTTCTCCGAGCCGGGCGCCGGGTCCGACTTCGCCGGACTCGCCACCCGCGCCGTGCGCGACGGTGACGAGTGGATCGTGAACGGCCAGAAGGTGTGGAACACGCTCGCGCACCTCGCCGACTGGGGAATGCTGGTCACGAGGACCGACCCCGAGTCTCCGAAGCACCGGGGCATGACCTACTTCGCCGTCGACATGCGGGCTCCGGGTGTCGAGGTGCGTCCACTTCGCCAGATCACCGGAGAGGCCGAGTTCAACGAGGTGTACCTCACCGACACTCGGATCCCCGACGATCAACGCATCGGCGCCGAGGGTGAGGGCTGGCGCGTCGCGCTCACCACCCTGATGAACGAACGAACTGCGATCGGTTCGGGGGGAGCCGGCTCCTCGAAGCCGGTGCGGGGTGGACCCGCGAACGACGCGGTACGGATTTGGGCCGACCTCGATGCGACCGAGCGCACCGAGACCCGCAAGGCGCGGCTGATGGAGCTCTGGGTTCGCGGCGAGGTGGCGCGCCTTACCAACCTCCGAGCCGCCGAGTCGCTCCGGACCGGCAACCCCGGTCCCGAGGGGTCGGTCGCGAAACTCGAGTTCGCCAACCTCAACAAGGAGCTCTACGACTTCTGCATCGATCTGCTCGGCGCCGCGGGGATGGTCGACTACGACTACACGTTCCGCCGCCCCACCGAGCTCGATGCGACCGGAGCCTCCAAGAGTCCGCAGTACGCGTTCCTGCGAGTGCGGGCCAACTCGATCGAAGGCGGCACCTCGGAGATCTTGAAGAACATCATCGGCGAGCAGGTACTCGGCTTGCCCGGTGAGCCACGGGTCGACAAAGACCTTCCCTGGATCAAGGTGCCGCGCAGCTGATCCGCCGCCGGTGCCCAATCGGGGGCTCTGGTAGTTTCTTGGCAACGCGATATCGCAGGGGTATCGCGCGACACTGCCGCCGAGGTGGGTCGCACGTATGTCACGAGGAGTCGACATGACGACGACGGAAGCCGAGACGGGTCTCGTCGCCCGAGCGAAGAAGATCACCGAGCGAGAGGTCGCTCGCTACGCGGAGCGGACCGCCGGCTCGCAGGCGGCCACCGACCGCACACGCCAGGTCATGCCGGCCGGGGTGCCGTCGAGTTTCCAGGCGTACGACCCGCATCCCATCGTGGTTCGGCACGCCGCCGGAGCCCACATGACCGATGTCGATGGCAACGTCTACGTCGACTACGACATGGGTTTCGGAGCGCTCTTCGCCGGCCACATGCACCCGGCTGTCCGTCGAGCGGTCGCCGAGCAGCTCGACTCGGGCACGCTCTACGTCACGCCATGTGAACTCAACGGCGAGGTCGGCGAGATCCTTCGCGACCGCTACGGCTTCCCGATGTGGCGCCCGACGAACTCGGGCACCGAGGCGACGATGGACGCCATCCGCCTCGCGCGCGGGGTGACGGGCCGCGAGCGGATCGTGAAAGTGGAGGGCGGCTACCACGGTCACCACGACGAGGTGATGATCTCCAACAAGCCCCCGCTCGATCTGGCGGGCCCCGCTGATCGTCCCAACTCGGTGCCGCAGTCGGCCGGTATCACTCAGGGCACCATCGATGACGTCATCGTCATCCCCTACAACAATCCCGAGGCCCTCGACCGCGCGCTCTCCGGGGGAGACGTCGCCTGCTTCATTGTCGAGCCAGTGATGGAGAACATCGGCATCTGCCTGCCAGACCCGGGCTATCTCGAAGCCGTCCGCGAGATCACCGAGCGTCACGGCACGCTGTTGATCTTCGACGAGGTGAAGACGGGGATCACCGCGGGCTACGGCGGTGCTACCAACCAGCTCGGCGTGCGCCCCGACCTGATCACCCTCGCCAAGTCGATCGGCGGCGGATTCCCCGTCGGCGCGTTCGGCGGTCGAGCCGATTTGATGGCGCACATCACCGACGGCACGGTGCTCCACCTCGGCACGTACAACGGCAACCCTCTCGTGATGGCGGCCGTGAAGGCCACCCTCACCGAAGCGTGCACTCGCGACGTGGTGGGCGAGACGGTCGACCGCAACCATCGACTCGTCGAGGCCTGCCAGTCGATCATCGACGACTCGGGCATCCCGGCGCACACCGTCGAGTTCGGGGCGAAGGGATGCATCACCTGGTCGAGAGAGCGCGTCCGGAACTACCGCGACTACAAGGCGACCGATTTCGACCTCGCGTTCGCCCAGTGGATCCACGGCATCAACCGCGGGGTGTTGCTTCCCCCGGGTCTCGATGAGCAATGGCTGATCTCGGTGATGCACACCGATCAGGACGCGATGCGTTACGCCGATGTCTTCGGTGAGTTCGTGGCCGAACTCACCGGCTGAGGGAGTTCGCGCTCAGCTCCAGCGGTGCTGGTCGCGGTTCTGCATCGCCGGGATCGGTGACGACCACTGCCGGCGTCGACCTCCGCTCAGGCTGGCTAGGAGGAGCGCGAGTCCTCCGAAGACCAACACGATCGCCGCGCCGATGGTGGTCGGCGCGACGCGCAGGGCGAGCCGCGGGGCGAGCCCGGTCCAGGTGTTGTTGTCGATAGCCGGCACGACGTGCACAGGCACCGCGTAGCCGAGCACGACCATCCAGATGCCGATCGACATGAGCAACTCGGCGATAGCCCGGACGATCTCTGACCGATACGGGCGGGTGATGAGGCCGGCGAGCAGCGTGAGCAGGCCGATGCCGCCCGCAATCCGGAAAATCCAGCCCGCTGCCGTATGGAAGGTCTTCAGGGTGCCGATCACCGGAACGGGCACGGTCGCCGCCTCGGCCTCATAGGCCCGCTCGTCGCGCACGATGCGCACGAGTTCGCTTGGCACGATCACGATCGAGTCGTCGTTGCTTCCGATGACCCGAAGGTGGGCGCGTTGCACGAACTCGGCGAGCTCGACGGCGCCGCCGGGCGTTGGCAGCACCGATTCCTCGAGGAACGCGCCGAGGGCATCCGGCGTCGTCTCGAGAACACTCGCGGTGCGCGCCGAGATGAAGGCGTTGATCTCGAGGCGGATCTCGGCGTCGTCGAGCACCGCCTCGGCGAGATCGGGGGAGGGGCTTGGGGAGAACACCGTTCGGTCGAGCCACCAGGCGCCGATGCTCATCCCGATGGCGATGGCCGCCACGAGGAGCAGCACAGCGGAGAACGAGCGTTGCACGCCACAAGTGTGCCTGAAGCGCAGGCCCACCATGCGTTAGGTTCATCGGCGTGTCGCCCCCCGACGACTCGACCCCTGAGCGCGCCGAATCCGGCTCCATCGACGGGACTGTCGCTACGCCGATCACCGAGTTCCCGGGCTTCCTCCGATTGATGGCTCGTGGGTTGACGCGCCGTTGCCCATGGTGCGGGGATCGTCGCGCGTACTTCACGGGGTGGTTCACGCGAACGGACCGATGCCGACGGTGTCGTCATCCGTATCGTCGCGGTGACGAAGCGTTCGAACTCGGAGCGACGACGGCCAACATCATCTTGACCTTCCTGTCGATCCTGATCGCCATCCTCGTGGCGGTCGTGTTGACCTTGCCCGACATCCCGACCGTTCCGATCGTGGTGATCGTCGGTGCGATCGCTCTCGCCGGACCGGCTATCTGGTACCCGATCTCGTTCACCCTCTGGCAGGCGGTCGACCTCTTCATGCGTCGACCTGATGAGGACGAGATGGCGGGTCGGCGAGACGGCACGCTCTGACCTGCGCCGTCGGCGGTTCAGCCGACGCGATCGAACAACATTGGTGCTTGCGAACGCATGTTCGATGAGTTACATTGATGTCGTTCCCAGCCAACGACTCACCCGTGACGGGGCCCCGGCCGCTGTCACACCCCCTTCATAGGTTCGCCGACACCGATCAACCGGTCGGCACCACACCCGGGCCCGAGCCCACCAACACCACACAGGAGGCAGCCGTTATGAGCAACGACCGCGACAAGGCACTCGACATGGCACTCGCCCAGATCGACAAGCAGTTCGGCAAGGGCTCGATCATGCGAATGGGAGAGAAGGGCTCGATGGCCATCGAGGCGATCTCGACTGGTGCCCTCTCCCTCGATCTCGCTCTCGGCATCGGTGGTCTTCCGCGCGGTCGCGTCACCGAGATCTACGGCCCGGAGTCCTCGGGTAAGTCCACCCTCGCGATGCATGTCGTCGCCGAGGCCCAGCGCAACGGCGGCACCTGCGCCTACATCGATGCCGAGCACGCCATGGATCCGATCTACGCCCGGGCCATCGGAGTCGACGTCGACCAGTTGCTCATCTCCCAGCCTGACACCGGCGAGCAGGCCCTTGAGATCGCCGACATGCTCGTGCGCTCCGGCGCCATCGACGTGATCGTCATTGACTCGGTCGCTGCCCTCACACCTCGGGCCGAGATCGAGGGTGAGATGGGTGACAGCCACGTCGGTTTGCAGGCTCGGCTCATGAGCCAGGCGCTCCGCAAGATCACCGCCAACCTCAACAAGACGGGCACCATCGCGGTGTTCATCAACCAGCTGCGCGAGAAGATTGGCGTGATGTTCGGCTCCCCCGAGACCACTCCGGGTGGGCGAGCCCTCAAGTTCTACTCGTCGGTCCGCCTCGACATCCGCCGCATCGAGTCCCTGAAAGACGGGGCTGAGGTCGTCGGCAACCGCACCCGCGTCAAGGTCGTCAAGAACAAGGTGTCGCCTCCCTTCCGTCAGGCGGAATTCGACATCATGTATGGCAAGGGGATCAGCCGTGAGGGCACCCTCATCGACATGGCGGTCGACCTCGGCATCGTCACGAAGTCGGGAGCCTGGTTCACCTACGAGGGCGAACAGCTCGGCCAGGGCCGTGAGAACGCCAAGAACTTCCTCACCGAGCACCCCGAGGTGATGGTCGAGATCAGCGAGAAGGTGCTGGTGGCGGCCGGTCTTCGCGACAGCGAGGTCGACGCTGAGGAGTTCACCGAGGCCGACGACGAGCCGATCGAGATCGACTGACCGTTCCGGTTAGTTCACGGTGCTGAGGGCCCGGGGCTCAGGCCCCGGGCTTCCACACCATCAGGATCAAACCGATCAGCAGCAAGGTGTGGCTGATGCCGGTGCCCGCTGCCATGCGAGACGCAGCCGACGGGCTGTCGCTCGAGATGGCGGGCCGAATCATGAGCCAACTGACGGCGACGAGCACTGCCCAGATCACGATCGAGATGCTGATCCACGGGTCGGCCACCTTGTAGTTGTCCTCGGACATTCCAGCGAGCCCCATGCCGAGCACCCAGAGCGCGATCAGCGCTGGGAAGGTGAGGCGCATATGCAGTCGGGCGATCGTGGTCGTCTCACCAGCCTTGTGGAGCCCGGAATAAAGGAGGAGCGGGCCGAAGGCGACGATGGCGCTCAGGATGTGGAGCAGCGCCATGATTCGGTAACCGGGTGTGTCGAGAAGGATCGCGATCATGAAAGTGACCATAACCCCTTACCGAGCACCCTGCTGGGGTGCCCGGTAAGCCTCAGAGTTGACCGACCGCTTCCAGGAGGGCGTTCTCAACGACCTCGGTGAGCGCCGGGTGGATGTAGTACACGTCCTCCGCCAACTCTCGGGCCGTCTGACCGAAACGCATCCCTTGCACGAGCGGTTGGATCAGCGTGGCCGCCTGAGGGCCGATGATGTGCGCCCCGACCACGAATCCCGTGGATCGATCCACGATCACCTTCGCGAAGGATGTCTCATCGGCGAGCGCCCAGCCGTAGGCGGTACCGCCGTAGTCGCGGCGGCCGATCACGACGTCGATGCCCTGCTCCGATGCCTCGGATTCGGTCACGCCAACGGCGGCGATCTGGGGATGGCTGAACACGGCGGCCGGGATCGGGCCGAGGTCGACTCGATGTAGGTCATCGGGGTGGGCGATGTTCCAGAAGGCGGCGTGGGCTTCGGCGTTGGCGACGTGCTTGAGGTTGTTGTTGTTCGCCACGTCTCCGACCGCCCACATGCGGGGAACAGAAGTGCGCTGGAACTCGTCGACCACGATCGTTCCGTGATGGTGCATGGTGAGGCCTGCCCGCTCCGCTTCGAGGAGGTCGCTGTTGGGTTCCCGTCCGGTGGCGACAAGCAGTTGGTCAACCACGATCTCGCCCTCAGGGTCGTGCACGACGATGCTGCCGTCACGGCGCTCCACCCGCGTCGGCAGATGACCGAGGTGGAGATCGACTCGACGGCCGAACACCTCAGTGAAGCGTTGCGAGATCTCGTGGTCGTGGGACGACAGCAGTCGATCTGAGCGGTTAAACATCGACACCCGCGAGCCGAGGCCGGCGAACACGTGGCCCATCTCGGCCGCGATGTAACCGCCGCCGATGATGCCGAGGCGCTCCGGGAGCGCATCGAGACGCATGATCGAGTCGCTTGTATGGAACCCGGTTTCGACGAGACCTGGGATCGGTGGCACCACGGGTCGCGATCCAACGGCGATGAGGATGTCGTCTCCGGTGATTCGTCGTCCATCGACGTCGATGGTGGAGGCGTCGATGAAGCAGGCGGTCCCCTCGATAAGGGTGATATTCGGGCACCGCTCGGCGCGGTAGTCGCGTCCGCTGGCCGAGATCGGGTCGATCCGGTTGAAGATGCGATCCCTGATGGCGGCCCAGTCGGCGCGACCCGCCGGGATGTCAATCCCGAGACGGTCCGCTTCGGCTGCTTCGGTGAGTCGATCGGCGGGGAGGACGAACATCTTCGAGGGGATGCATCCCCGATTCAGGCAGGTTCCTCCGAAGACGTCACGCTCGACGATCGCGATGCGTCGATCATCGAGGTAGTCGGGGATGTGGTTCCCTGAGCCTGATCCGATGATCACGAGGTCGAAGTGCTCCGGAGCTTCCGTCATGACTGCAGTCAACCGCTGTCGACCCGAGATGTTCCAGACATCAGCCGCACTAAGTTCCGGACATGGACCCGCACGGCGATGCCTCCGCGCTGAAGCGACCGGACCGTGTGGTAGTCGTGCTGCTCGACAGCTTGAACCGGCACCTTCTCGGCGCATGGGGATCGGACGAGTTCGAGACGCCGAACCTCGACCGGTTCGCTCGGGAGTCGGTCGTGTTCGATCGACATCACGTCGGTTCCCTGCCGTGCATTCCAGCTCGGCACGATCTGTTGGTCGGCTCGCTCGACTTCCTCTGGAGGCCGTGGGGCTCGATTGAGGTGTGGGAGGAGTCGATCACCGCGTCGCTTCGTCGATCCGGGGTCACGACGATGCTCGTGACCGATCACCCTCATCTGTTCGAAACCGGCGGCGAGAACTACCACACCGACTTCACCGCCTGGGAGTACCTGCGCGGAAGCGAGAACGACCCGTGGCGAACCCATGCCGACGCCACCGCTGTCGGCGCCCCGGCCTTGCCCGCGCGGCCGGCTCCGATTCATCGCCCGTACGACGACTCGCGCACCTGGTTCCGAGATGAAGCCGACTTCCCTGGCCCGAGGACGATGCGGGCGGCCGCCGAATGGCTGGATGTGTCCGCGCCTCACCACGACCGCTTCCTGCTGCTCATCGACGAGTTCGATCCGCATGAGCCCTTCGACACCCCTGAACCTTGGGCATCCATGTATGACGCGGACTGGGAAGGGGAGCGGTTGATCTGGCCGCCCTATGCGGTGGGTGCCCTCGAGCGAGGTGTCCTCACCCCGCGGGAGGCTGCGCACATCCGCTGCAACTACGGCTCGAAACTCTCGATGATCGACCACTGGTTCGGTCAGGTGCTCGACGCCGTTGACCGTCTCGGCGATGACGTCGCTGTCATGGTGTGCACCGACCACGGCCTCTACCTCGGGGAGCGTGATCTCTTCGGCAAGCCGGGTGCGCCGCTGTGGCCCGAACTCGCTCGCATACCGCTAATGGTCCGCTGGCCTGGCGTTGAACCCCGCCGCGAGAAGGCGTTAACCACGACCGTCGACCTCCATGCGACCCTGTGCGAGGTCTTCGGCGTGACCCCGGAGCACCGCACTCACGGTCGCTCCCTTGTCGATCTGATTGAGGGCCGCGTCGATTCGGTGCGCGATCATTTGCTCGCTGGCTACTGGTCGCGGCATGTCTATGTCGTCGATGCCGAGCGCACCTACGGCCGATCAGCCGTCGGCGATCCGTATCCGCTCGCGATGTGGTCGAATCGCTGGTCGTCGATGCCGATCGAACACGCGGTCCCCGGCTACCGCTTCCCGCGTCCCGACGGCCGAGCCGAACTGCGGTCGATGCCCGGTTCGGAGGTGCCCGTGATCCGCCAGCCCTTCGTTGAGGGCGATCTCTTGCCGTTCTGGTCCCACGCGATGCCGGTCGACGATCATCACCTGCATCTGGCCGACGACCCTGCCTTCGCAGAGGATCGCGCGGGTTCGGCGCTCGAGCCAGAGGCCGTGGAACTCCTTCGTCACGCGCTCGAGCAGGTCGACGCCCCGGGGGAGCAGTTCGCGCGGCTCGGACTGCGATGAGGCAGCGTTAGCCTCGGCTCCATGTCGGGTCGATATGTCGTTCGCACCTACGGGTGCCAGATGAACGAGCACGACTCCGAGCGGATCGCGGGCCTGCTGGAGAGCGACGGGTTCAGTGAGGCCGATGATCTCGATGGGGCCGATGTGGTGGTGCTCAACACCTGCTGCATCCGCGAGAACGCCGACAACAAGCTCTACGGCAATCTCGGCCACTTGAAGACCTGGAAGGACGCGGCACCCGGCCGTCGGATCGTGGTCGCTGGGTGCTTGGCGCAGAAAGACCGCGAGACCGTCCGTGAGCGGGCTCCCTACGTCGACGTGGTGCTCGGCACCCACAACGTCCATCGCACCGCGGAACTGCTCGACTCGGTCGAGCGGCACGGTCCGATCACCGAGATCTTCGAGGAGGCCGTCGTCGACGACGAGGTGCTCTTCCCCTCCGCGCTTCCCGTGCGACGCGAGGTGTCCCATTCGGCGTGGGTGACCATTCAGATCGGTTGCGACAACAACTGCGCGTTCTGCATCGTGCCGGCGGTTCGAGGGGCGGAGGTATCGCGTCCCTTCGACGACGTCGTCGCCGAGGTGGCGCGATTCGCGGCCGACGGGGTCACCGAGGTCACCCTGCTTGGCCAGAACGTCAACTCCTACGGTCGCGACCTCCAACTCGCGCTACGACGCGCCGGCGATGCGGAGGCGCGTCCGCGCCCGCTGTTCGCCGACCTGCTCGGTGCCGTCGGCGCGGTTGAGGGCATCCGACGGGTTCGTTTCACCAGTCCTCACCCGAAGGACATGCGGACGGAAACCTTCGAGGCGATGGCGGCGACGGCGGAGGTGTGCGAGCACCTGCACTACCCCCTGCAGTCCGGCAGCGACCGTGTGCTCGCGCTGATGCACCGCGGCTACACCGCCGAGCGCTATCTCGACCGCCTCGCCGAGGCTCGCGCCACCATCGACGACCTGGCCGTGTCGACCGACATCATCGTCGGCTTCCCCGGCGAGACCGAAGACGATTTCGAGCGCACCCTCGAAGTGGCCGCGGCCGCCGAGTACGACTACGCCTACACCTTCATCTACTCGCCGCGTCCCGGCACCGAGGCCGCGGAGGCCGTTGACGACTTCGTCGATCCGGAGGTCGCGCGCGATCGGTTCGAGCGACTGAGGATCGTCGTCGAGCGCTCCGCGCTCGCTCGTCACGAGGCTCGGGTCGGCCGGATCGAGGAGGTCTTGGTGGAGGGCCCATCGAAGCGTGACCCGTCGGTTCTCTCAGGGCGAACCCGTCAGAACAAGCTCGTCCACTTCGTGCCTCCTCGTCCCCTTCGTGCCGGGTCCTACGCGACCGTCGAGGTCACTCGCGGCGCCCCCCACTTCCTTGAGGGACGTTTCGTCGACCTCATCTCCGAGGCCACTCACCGCACGCGGATCCCCGTGCTTTCGATCTGATCCGATGGCTGACCCGATGGCTGACACAGCTCGGGTGGCGCTCATCGGGGCGACGGCTTCGGGGAAGTCGTCCCTCGCGCTCGCGTTCGCGAAACGGCACGTCGACGTCGAAATCGTCTCGGTCGACTCGATGCAGGTGTATCGGGGGATGGACATCGGCACCGCCTCGCCGAGCCCGGAGGAGCGCGCGGCGGTGCCGCACCATCTCATCGATGTATGCGAGCCCTGCGAGGAGTTCACCGTCGGTCGCTTTCGGGATCTCCTCAGCGAGTCGTTGACCGACATCGGTCGACACGGCAATCGCGCGCTTTTGGTTGGAGGAACCGGGCTCTATCACCGGTGCGCGGTCGATGGTCTTGAACTCGCTGGTGGCGACGACGTGGTGCGCGCTCGCCTCGAGGATGAGGCGCGCGAACTTGGTGTGGAGGCGCTGCACGAACGGCTGACCAGTGTCGACCCAGTGGCCGCGGGTCGGATGGAGTCGACGAATCTCCGCCGCGTCGTGCGTGCCCTCGAGGTCATCGAGGTCACCGGGCGGGCGTTCTCATCCTTCGGTGACGGACTCGACCGTTACCCGCCCACCCCGGTGCCTCAGATTGGACTGCGATGGGAGCGCGCCGTTCTCGCCGAGCGAATCGAGGCCCGGGTCCACACGATGATCGACGCGGGATTCGTCGACGAAGTCGCCGCCATTGTGAGTGCCTCGCCCTCGCGAACAGCGCTACAGGCCCTCGGCTACGCCGAGATCGCTGCTCATCTCCGCGGCGAGTGCTCCCTCGACGAGGCGATCGACGCGACCATCCTTCATACGCGCCAGTTCGCGGTCCGCCAGGAGCGCTGGTTCCGCCGCGACCCCCGCATACGCTGGGTTGATATCACCGCCGACCCCGTTCTTGAGGCCATGGACGCCCTCGAGGAGATCTGGGACCATACGGGCGGAACGGACCACACATGATCAGCGCACCCGCCGAGAACGGCCAACCGTGACCACCCTCCGGAAGTTGCACGGGCTTGGTAACGACTTCCTCGTGACCTTCGACCTGAGCGAGGAGATCGACGCGGTCGAATTCGCCCGATCCGTGTGCGACCGGCGTCGGGGCATCGGAGCCGACGGGCTGCTCATCGGGTCGGCCCCCGCACTCGATCAACCCTCCGGGGTGGACGTCGTCATGCGTCTGCTCAACGCCGACGGCTCCCCGGCTGAGATGAGTGGCAACGGCATCCGCTGTTTCGCGCAGGCGTGGATCGAGCATCGAGGTGCGGCGGTTCCGAGCACCGTGGCGGTTGCCACCGACGCCGGCCTTCGCGCCGTCGAGATCCGAAGCCACGACGGCACGACGATGGTGTCCTCGGTCGAGATGGGGGAGGTGTCCGACACCCACGAGCCAGCCGACTGGGCGAAGACGGGATGTCATCCCGATCGCCCGGTTCGACATCTCAGCCTCGGCAACCCGCACGCCGTGGTCGGCGTGGACGACGTCGCCGTTGTCGACCTCGAGGCGCTCGGGTCGGTGGTCCCGGGGGTCAACCTCGAGATCGTGGAGCCGGGTCCGGGCCCTCATGAGGTGCGCATGCGCGTTCACGAGCGAGGGGTCGGCATCACCGAGGCCTGCGGCACCGGGGCGTGCGCCACCGCTGTCGCCGCTCTCGAGTGGGGTCTCGTGACCGCCGACGCGAACGGGGAGGTGACGGTCCACATGGACGGTGGCACGGTGACCGTCTCGGTCGATCGCGGCACACGAACCGCGGTCTTGTCGGGTCCGTCCGTCGCGGTCGCCACCGTCGAGATCGAACCACGGTGAGCAACCCGTATTCCGAGGCGCTCGGCGCCACCCTGATCGATCGCACGGTCCGCGAGAAGATCGTCCTCGTCGGCGTCACCCTTCCTGGTTCAACGGACGATGACACCGAAGCGAGCCTCGATGAGCTTGAACTCTTGGTCGACACCGCGGGAGCCGATGTCTGCGCCCGCCTCGTTCAGCGGCGTGACGCGCCGGATCACACCTTCTTCATCGGCAAAGGCAAGGCGGAGGAGTTGAAGTCGATTTGTCTCGCGGTCGACGCGGACACGGTGGTCTTCGACAACGAGCTGAATCCGGCCCAGCAGTTCCAGCTCGAGAAATTGCTCGGGCGAACCGCTATCGACCGCACCGCGGTGATCCTCGACATCTTCGCCCAGAACGCCCACACCCTCGAGGGGCGGGCGCAGGTGGAGCTCGCTCTCCTTCGTTACCGATTGCCGAGACTTCGCCGCGGCGGCACGGCGAAGCTCTCCCAGCAGCGAGGTGGGGTCGGCGCGCGATTCGGCGGTGGTGAGACCAAGATCGAGGTCGATCGCCGTCGCATCAACCGGCGCATCCGGTCCCTCGAGGTCGAATTGCGCGAGTTGGCATCCACTCGCGCCTTGCAGCGCAAGAGCCGGAGCCGTTCGGGTCTGGCCGAGGTGACGATCGTCGGCTACACGAACGCGGGCAAGAGCACGTTGTTGAATCGACTCACCCAAGCGGGAGTGCTCGCCGAGAACCGACTGTTCGCGACACTCGATCCAACCACGAGGCGTCTCGCTCTTCCAGGTGGTGAGCCGGTACTTCTGACCGACACGGTCGGTTTTGTGCGCCGCTTGCCTCACGGTCTCATCGAGGCGTTCAAGGGCACCCTTGAGGTCGCGGCCACTGCTGATCAACTCGTGCATGTGGTCGACGCGGGAGCGCCCGACCCTGAGGGTCAGATCGCCGCCGTGCGAGAGGTGTTGTCGGAGATCGATGCTGATCGGGTGCCCGAGATGATCGTGTTCAACAAGAGCGATCTCGATCCGACGGGTGCGGCTGACCTGGTGGCGGATCATCCCGGTTCGGTGGCCGTGAGCTCGCTCACCGGCGACGGGATTGATCTCATGCTCGCCACACTCGGCGACCGTCTGCGTTCGCTCACCGAGGTGGTCGAGCTCTTCATCCCGTGGGATCGCGGTGATGTGCTCGCCTCGGTGCATCGAGAGGGCCAGATCGTCTCGACCGCTGATGAGGCCGATGGTCAACGCACGAGGGTGCGGCTTTCGGATGCTTCGCTCGGGCGGCTCCGAGAGTTCGTCGTCGCCTCGAGCGCGGAAGGGGGAGAATGATGTCCGTGACACCGCAGGGCTTCGTGCCGCCCCCGTATCCATACGACCGTCTCGATGGTCTGCGCCATCACGCGGAGCGGTTCTCGGGTGGGGTGATCGATCTGTCGATCGGCACACCGTTCGATGCGCCGGCCGCCTCGGTCGTGGCCGCCCTCGCCAACTCCGGTGCCGAGCGCGGATACCCGCCGTCGATCGGGTCGGAGGCGCTCCGCTCAGCCGCCGCGAGGTGGATGAATCGTCGGTTCTCGATCGACGTTCCGATCTCGGCCATCGCCGCCTGCGTTGGTTCGAAGGAGTTCGTCGCCACGGTTCCGCAGTGGTTGCGGCTCCGCTCGCCGGGGCGGGACACGGTGCTTTTCCCCGAGGTCGCCTATCCGAGTTACGAGATGGGGGCGACACTCGCGGGCTGCCGGGCGGTAGCGGTCCCGGCGAATGCCGATGGGGTGATGGACCTCGACGCCATCTCCGCCGATGACGCGGCACGGGCGCTCGCGCTCTGGGTCAATTCGCCGGCTAATCCGTCCGGAGCGCTCGACGATCTGGGCGCGGCGGCCGCTTGGGGGCGCGCTCATGGCGTGCCGGTGCTCTCCGACGAGTGCTACGCCGAGTTCACGTGGGATGGGCCCGCCCGCACGATCCTCGAGCACGGTCTCGATGGCGTCATCGCCCTTCATTCGCTCTCGAAGCGGTCGAATCTCGCCGGGGCGCGGGTGGCCTTCTACGCCGGCGATCCTGAACTCGTCCACTACCTCGCGGAGGTTCGCAAGCACGCCGGGATGATGATGCCCGGTCCAGTGCAGGCCGCCGGTGTGGTCGCCCTCGACGACGACGAGCACGTGGCCGAGCAGCGTGATCGCTATCTGGCCCGCCTCGATGCCGCCGCCCGCGCGATCGGCGACTGGTCGGGTGTGGAGATCGGGCGTCCGGCTGGCGGTTTTTATCTCTGGTTCCGGGTCGGAGACGCCTGGGAGTTCGCGGAGCGCCTGGCGGTTGAGGGGGGATGTCTCGTGAGCCCAGGCGAGTTCTACGGCAAGGCGGGACGCGACCATGTCCGCGTCGCGGTCGTCACCTCGATCGACCGGATCGATCTTCTCGCGGCGCGCCTGTCGGGGGGCGGCGACCGGTGAGACCATCGCACCGGCCCACGCGGGCCGGTGGGGGACGCCGGTGGATCGCTCCGGCGCTACTGGCCGTTGGGGCTCTCGTAGCGACCGCGCTCACCTTGGTCTCCGCTGGGCCGCTGCCGGCATCGGTGGTTGACGGTCTCGCCCGCGCTGTTGGAGGGTGCGACTCGTTGCTCGAAGTTGATCGCTCGGGGACCATCATCGTGTTCTCCGAAGAGCGCGGCGGCGCAATCGACCCGGTCGGCTCGTGCGGCGCGGTGACGCCGGGGGAGCGAGATGACGTGGAGGTGGGGTCGGTGGTGATCGCTGATGCGTCCGGTGAGGCACTTGAGATCGACGATCGCGACCGAGGTTCGATGGTCACGGTCGGCGGGTGGCGCGCGACGGTGCTCGGCCGGGTCGAGGTGGAACCCGGGCCCTATCTGGTGAGGGTGGAAGGCGACGGGGTCGTGGCTCTCGGTCTCGACCCGCGGGAGGTGGAATCTCGCCGCCGGGGAACCGCGGTGGCCGTGATGATCGGTGGTCTCGCCTTGGCGGCGTTGGTCGCCGTGTCGTCGAGGGCCGCGGCGTCATCTCGACGACACGGTGCTTCGGAGCGTCCCGTGATCAGTGTGTGGGACCCTCCGAGCGGCCCGAGACTCGGTTGAGTCGGTCGGGTTTTAGAGACGCCGGATGACAGTGACCACGCGACCGAAGATGGACACCTCGTCGGCGGGAAACTCCATCGGCTCCATCGTCGGGTTGGCCGGGACGAGCACGATGTTGGTGCCGCGCGGCTGGTAGGTCTTGACGGTCGCCTCGTCGCCGGGGATTCCGGCGACAACGATGTCGCCGCGCTCGGCGGTGCGCTGTTGGACGGCGATCACGAAGTCTCCGTCGAGGATGCCGGCGTCGATCATCGACTCGCCGCGCACCCGGAGCATGAAGAGATCGCCGTCGCCCGTGAAGTCAGCCGGGAGTGGAAGGAGCTCCTCGACGTTCTCCTGGGCCAGCACGTCGGTGCCTGCGGCGACATCGCCGATCAGCGGCACGTGGCGCACCGGGCGGCGCTCCATCGCGACGCCGGAGTTGGCATCCCAGGTGACCTCGATCGCGCGGGGCTTGGTCGGGTCGCGGCGTAGATAGCCGAGGCGGGTGAGGGTGTTGAGGTGGGTGTGAACCGTTGACGGGGAGTTGAGGCCGACGGCCTCGCCAATCTCGCGCACCGACGGCGGGTAACCGCGGTCGCGCATCTGCGACTCGATGAACGTGAGGATCTCACGCTGACGGGCACTGATCTTGGGCGATGCCATGGGCCGCATCGTACGCGCGTTCGATCGCGAAGTCAAACATGTGTTCGTTCGATCGGGGATCATGTGTTCGGAATTTTCTGCCAGGCGGGGTTGACACGAACGGATGTTCGGGGTACAAATGTTCCCAGAACAAGTGTTCGTATCGCGGTTCTCCGGAGCCGCTACACGGATTCTCGGTGTTCCCGGGTCGTTCCGGGGGTGTCACACCCCCTCCGTACGGTCCACGGCGCATCGAACAACGCAGACCAGGAGCACCACATGAGCACCATCGCACTCCACAACCCCGCCGCCATCCGCACCGTCGCCCCCCGCCCGAGCGAGGCGGTCTACCGCCGTCGGCGTCTGGTGGTCGGCACGGTGCTCGCTCTGATGGTCGTCACCGCCGGTCTCGCGGTGAATGAAGCACTGGCCGGTATCGGCGGCGTGACTGCCTCCGCCGCCGATACCGCGCCGTCCAACGCCCCCACGACGGTCACCGCCCTTCCCGGTGACACGTTGTGGGCGATCGCCGTCGAGCACCACGGCTCGGTCGATCTTCACCGGTATCTCGACCGGCTCGTTCTGCTGAATGGCGGCCCGAGCATTCAGGCGGGTCAGGTCGTTCGCCTTCCCTGAGTGCCCGGGGGCCACGGTGGCCCCCGATTACCCTCTCAGGCGTGCATTGTCCCGCCTGTCGTACCGATGACACGAAGGTCGTCGACTCGCGTTTGGCCGAGGACGGCAATGCTGTCCGCCGTCGCCGAGAGTGTCTTGACTGCGGTTACCGCTTCACCACCTTTGAGCGGATGGACGAGGTGCCGCTCCTCGTCGTCAAGTCCGACGGCACTCGTGAGGGCTTCGATCGGGCGAAAGTCATCGCTGGCGTGTCAGCCGCGTCCAAGGGCAGATCCCTCGACGAGGCCGCTATCGAAGCATTGGTCGACGGTGTCGACGAGGAGATGCGTGCGATCGGAACGGTGGTTTCCACCGCGCAGGTCGGTGTGGCTGTGCTCGACCGTCTCCGGCTTCTCGACGACGTCGCCTATCTGAGGTTCGCCTCGGTCTACAAGGACTTCGACGCGGCGGCTGATTTCCACCGCGAGATCGAGCTGCTCAGCAAGTCCGATCCCGCTCCCACCGCGTGAGCAGGTGATCTCCGGCGATCAGGACGTGCCGTCGTCGGAAGTGGCGGAGCCGTTCGGTCGGGCCGTCGAGGGCTCGCTGGCTCGGTCCGGCGACGAGCGTCGGTGAGATGGTCAGGTTGATCGCATCGATCAGGTCGTGATCGTGGAGGGCCGCGTTCAGCTTCGGCCCTCCCTCGAGATGGATGGGGGCGGTGCCGGACCTGAATCGCTCGCTCACTCGCTGAACGACGGTAGTGATGTCGATGTCGTTGTGTCCGGCTCGGATTACTGGAACATGGTCAGGGATGGCGACGCTCTCCGGTGCGACCGCTGTCGCGTGGCCCGATCGCCAGAGCGCCGACTCCCAGTCGAGGTCGCCTTGTCCGGTGACGACGGCGAAGCGAACGGTCGGATCGGTCGGTACCGCGTAGTCCTCGGAACGCACCGTTCCCGCGCCGACGAGGGTGACGCAGGCATGGTGACGTAGTCGAAGCAACACGGCGAGGTCGACACGGCTGGAGAGGGCGCGCGAACCCCCGGCGACAGCGACGCTGCCGTCGAGGCTTGTCACCATCGACATTTCAACGGGTGGAGCATCGCTGTCGGTGGCACCGTCGCGTATCGCGGGGCCGTAGGCGAGGTCGATCGCGCGGACGAGTTCGTCGTCGTCGAGTTGCTCGAGGTCGAGTCCGTCCGGTGCTCCTCGGTGGTCCACCCCACGATCATGCTCCAGGTTCGTGGTCGATGGTTGAGACCAACGAACAGCTGCGATCATCGACGAGAGACGACGCTTCTCCGGCCGTCCACAAATCTTGATGGGTTTTCCACGGGATTTCTTGGTTCTCCACACCCCTTTTTCACTTGTCCACTTCCGATCCACAGGGGGGCGTTCCTAGGGTGAGCAGACCGATCGACCGCGGTGTCGTGCACGGAGGAACGAGCCCCTGGATCACGCTCCAGGGGTTTGGAGCCGAGAGGTTCTGGACCTGTGACACGGCACCGCGGTCCATCGTCGGGGGCGCCGTCGGGCTCGCGGGGATGGGTTTCAGGATTTCTTCGGCGGGTGGTTGACAGGGTCGTAACTACAGTGGTGTAATTGCCAGTCCTGTCCGGGAGACACAACTCGTTGTGGTTCCGGGGTGGGGCATAGCGGTCGAAACACCACATCTTGTGTCCGGGCAGGGTCCGGCGGCAGGGAAGACCGGCCCTCAGGCACAACGCTCCCCGCGGGCGCACAACGGCACCGACGGGAGTCGGTCCGACCTCACAACAGAGCGGGACGCCCGCAGGTCCGAGCAGCGCTCGACCGACAATGATCACAAGGAGAGAAGACATGTCGATGGCACCCGAGAAGACCGCAGCCCTCGCCCCACCGGACGGAACCATCGGCATCAAGAGGCTGTTCAGTTCGCCTGGGGTGAACCCCTACGACGAGGTGGTCTGGGAGCGTCGCGACGCTCGCATCACCAACTGGAAGGACGGCTCGGTCGCCTTCGAGCAGCTCGATGTCGAGTTCCCCGTCTCGTGGTCGGTGAACGCCACCAACATCGTCTCCCAGAAGTACTTCCGCGGCACCCTCGGAACCCCCGAGCGCGAGACCTCTGTCCGTCAGGTCATCGACCGTGTCGTCAACACGATCACCACGTGGGGTCGTGAGGGCGGCTACTTCGCCGACGAGGATGAGGCCACCGCCTTCTCCGACGAACTGAAGTACATCCTCGTCACCCAGCGCGCGGCCTTCAACAGCCCGGTCTGGTTCAACATCGGCGTGCCCGGCGTGCGCCAGCAGGCGAGCGCCTGCTTCATCCTGTCGGTCGACGACACGATGAACTCGATCCTCAACTGGTACCGCGAGGAGGGCGTCATCTTCAAGGGTGGCTCCGGCTCCGGCGTCAACCTCTCCAAGATTCGCTCTAGCGCCGAGCTCCTCGAGGGCGGCGGCACGGCCTCTGGTCCGGTCAGCTTCATGCGCGGTGCCGACGCCTCGGCCGGCACCATCAAGTCGGGTGGCAAGACCCGTCGCGCGGCCAAGATGGTCATCCTCAACGTCGACCACCCCGATGTCGAGGAGTTCGTGTGGTGCAAGGTCAAGGAGGAGCGCAAGGCGCGCGTGCTCCGCGACGCTGGCTTCGATATGGACCTTGATGGCGCCGACTCGTTCTCGATCCAGTACCAGAACGCCAACAACTCGGTCCGCGTGTCCGACGAGTTCATGCAGGCCGTGGTCGAGGACGCCGATTGGGGTCTTCGCGCGGTCACCGACGGCTCGGTGATCAAGACGGTGCGCGCCCGCGACCTGTGGCGTCAGATCGCTCAGGCCTCCTGGGAGTGCGCCGACCCGGGTCTGCAGTTCGACACCACGATCAACCGCTGGCACACCTCTGCGAACACCGACCGCATCAACGGCTCGAACCCGTGCTCGGAGTACATGCACATCGACAACTCGGCCTGCAACCTGGCGTCGATCAACCTCCTCAAGTACCTCGACACCGACGGCACCTTCGATGTGGACGCCTATCGCCACACCGTCGAGGTGGTCTTCACCGCTCAGGAGATCCTCGTCGGCCGCGCCGACTACCCAACGGAGAAGATCGGCGAGAACAGCCGCAAGTTCCGTCAGCTCGGCCTCGGCTACGCCAACCTCGGCGCGCTGCTCATGGCCCTCGGCTACGCCTACGACTCGCCTGAGGGTCGCGCCTGGGCTGCTGCCCTCACCTCGCTGATGACCGGCCACGCCTACGCCACGAGCGCCCGCACCTCGGCCCGTCTTGGACCCTTCGAGGGTTTCGAGGAGAACGCCGAGCACATGCTCCGAGTTCTTGGCATGCATCGCGACGCCTCCTACGAGATCGAGGGCGCCGACGCGGTGCCCGCTGATCTCCTTGCCGCTGGCCAGCAGTCTTGGGAAGCGGCGGTGCGCGACGGCGACGCCCATGGCGTCCGCAACAGCCAGGCGTCGGTGCTTGCGCCGACCGGCACCATCGGCCTCATGATGGACTGCGACACCACCGGCATCGAGCCCGACCTCGGCCTCGTCAAGATGAAGAAGCTGGTTGGCGGTGGAACGATGTCGATCGTCAACCAGACGATCCCGCGCGCCTTGACCCGCATGGGCTACGACGACCAGCAGGTCGCCGACATCATCGCCTACATCGACGAGAACAAGTCGATCCTCGGCGCCCCGCATCTCGCTGCCGAGCACATTCCGGTGTTCGCCTGCTCGATGGGTGACAACACCATCCACTACGAGGGTCACGTCCGGATGATGGGAGCGGTGCAGCCGTTCCTCTCCGGTGCGATCTCCAAGACGGTGAACATGCCCGAGGAGGCCTCGGTCGAGGATGTCGAGGCACTGCATCAGCTCTCTTGGGAGCTCGGCCTGAAGGCGGTGGCGATCTACCGAGACAACTGCAAGGTTGCTCAGCCGCTCTCCACCGCCAAGAAGGAGAGCGCCGACGATGACGCTGTCGAGGCGGCCGGCGAGATGGCCGCTCAGGTGATCGAGAAGGTCGTGCACCGCGCCGTCCGCCAGAAGCTGCCGCGCACCCGCACCTCGAAGACCTTCGAGTTCCGGGTCGCCGATTGCAAGGGCTTCGCCACCGTCGGCGAGTACGAGCACGGCCAGCCGGGCGAGATCTTCCTCACCGTCTCGAAGCAGGGCTCGACCCTCGCGGGCATCATGGATGCCTTCGCGAAGTCGATCAGCTACGGCCTCCAGTACGGGGTGCCGATCCGCGCCTATGTCGAGGCGTTCGTGAACATGAAGTTCGAGCCGGCCGGCATGACCGACGATCCGGACGTGCGTTTCGCGGGTTCGATCATGGACTACCTGTTCCGTCGTCTCGCCCTCGAGTACATGACCTACGACGAGCGCGCCGAGCTCGGGATCTTCACCGTCGAGGAGCGCACCCAGCCGACCCTCCCCGGTGTTGAAGAGTCGGTCATCGAGTCGTCGATGGGCTCTGAGGTGGTTGCCGACCCGAAGACGGTCCCGTCGGCCGCCGACCTGGTCGCCGGTCTCGAGGCGGGCACCATCGAGCCGACGGTCGAGGACAACACCCCGGCTCGTGGCGCGCTCCGGCCCTCGGATGCGCCGATGTGCATGCAGTGCGGTGTGCACATGGTGCGCGCCGGTTCCTGCCACGCCTGCCCGTCGTGCGGGAGCACCTCAGGCTGTAGCTGAGCGCCAGGCCATCACCCGGCTCGACCGGGAGTTCTCGAGAGGGGGAGGTTTCGGCCTCCCCCTCTCGGCTCTTTCTGCAACCGGTGGTTCATGGCCAATCGATGTTGAGTGCTCGCGCTGCGGTGCTCATCTTCATGACGAGGCGGTGAGGTGCGCCGGGAAGTGGTTGAAAGTCGTGTCGCTCGTAGAAGGACCGGGCGGCCGCATCGATCGCGTCGACGACGATCACTCGTCCCCCGACCTCCCGGGCGGCGCCAAGGATGGTCTCCAGGGCGCGCACGAGAAGTTCGGTGCCGAGGCCCTGGCCGTGCAGCGTCGTGTCGAGCGCGAACTTGGCGAGCAGGACGGCGGGGATGTTCCCTGACGCTCCTCGTGTTAGCCGTCGCGGCGCCTCTCCTCTTCTCAACAGGTGGGGTGCCAGCGAGAAGTACCCGACGACCCGTTCGGCTGCGTTGATGAGCAGGTAGGTCCGTATGCCATGACCGGTCGCCGGTGTCGCGTGGAGAGCGAGCCACTCGTCAAGCTCGTCGTTGCCGCAGGAGAAGCCGGCGAGCGACTGCCGGTCGAGGCGTTCGACTCTCAGGCTCACCCTCGGGCGATTCGTTGCCGTTCACGCGAACTCGCAGCGGCCGCTCGCAACCCCGGCGCCGCCTCCGGCTCGTCGAGCGCCTGCACGAGCTGATCGAAGTAGTCCTCCGGCACGGCGGTGACCCACGATGCTGAGAGAACGCGGTCCGCCTGATCGACCGCCGCGCCGACCAGGAAGGCGGAGGTTGACAGGCCGGTGAGGGTCGCGGCCCGTTCGATGAGCGCGCGCTCGTCCGGTGAGAGTCGTGCCTCGATTCTCTCGGTCTTGACCGCCATGGCGCCTCCTTCTGGCTGTACGGACAAGTGTACGGTATTCGTGGCTGTGGGTCCGCGCCATCGATGAGGCGCGGCGACATGACGATGTGCTTCGGGTGCGCTCACTCTCGAGAGGGGTCGAAGGCGGGATCCCTCTGCCAGCAACAACGACTCTGTCAGGCCGGATTCATCGACCGTCGATGGTTTCGGCGGTCGATGCGGATGCGTGATGCGGATCCTCTGTGTCACCCAGGGGGAGGGGCGTTGTGGCGGCCGACGCTGGCCCAGACCCGAGGGCACCGGTAGCATGTGAAGCGTGCCTAACACCGAGGTGCTCGCCGCGCGTTCGGATGGTCTCGGTCATGCCGGCGGCCGTCTCTCAGTGAAGTCCGTTGGAAAATCCTTCGGCGGAGCAACGGTGCTCCATGACGTCACTCTTGATGTCGCCCCCGGCGAGATCGTGGCGCTCCTCGGACCGAGCGGCTGCGGCAAGACGACCCTGCTTCGGTGCATCGCAGGTCTCGAGCGAATCGATCACGGTTCGGTCACGGTCGAGGGTCGCGTCGTCGCCGATGGCCACGCCCATGAGCGCCCCGAGCGTCGCCGTATCGGCATGGTCTTCCAGGATTGGGCGCTCTTCCCTCACCTCAGCGTCGCCGACAACGTCGGCTACGGCCTCGACCGAGCGGCGCGAGGCAGTGGCCGGGTGGAGGAGTCCCTCGACATGGTCGGACTGGCGGGGCTCGGTGAGCGGATGCCCGCGACCCTGTCCGGCGGTCAGCAGCAACGGGTCGCGCTCGCTCGAGCCCTCGCGCCGCGACCCTCGGTGTTGCTCCTCGACGAGCCGTTCTCCAACCTCGACACCGGTCTTCGCGTCCAGGTGCGGGCCGAGGTGCATCGTCTGTTGACCGACCTCGGGATCACCGCGATGTTCGTCACTCACGATCAGGAGGAGGCGTTCGTGCTCGGCGACCGGGTAGCGGTCATGCACGACGGTCGCCTTGAGCAGTTCGGCTCACCGGCCGAGCTCTACGAGGACCCCGCCTCCGCGTGGATCGCATCGTTCGTCGGCGACGCGAACTTCGTTCGCGGTCACGCGGCAGGAGATCGCGCCGACACAGCACTCGGTTCGGTCGCGCTGACGCACACTCTGAGCGGTGAGGTTGATGTGCTCATCCGGCCCGAGCATCTGCGAGTCAGCCCGGCCGAGGGGAACGAAAACGGCACGGTGACCAACATCGAGTACTTCGGTCACGACCACATGATCCGTGTCGATCTCTCTGATGGGACGCGCCTCGCCTGCCGAGCGCCGGGTTGGCCGACGGTGAGTCGCGGTCAGGCGGTGACCGTCGACTCGGACGGCTCGGCAGCGCCCGCGTTCGCGGTCTGAGCAGTCTGTTCCGCACGCAGTTCGCTGCGCGCGAGGAACACTGCCATCGGTACCGACGACAAGGCGACGAGAGCGAGCGCTGGTCCAGCGGCCCGGCCGAGGAACCCCTCATTGGTCGCATTCCAGACCCGAGTGGCGAGCGTGCTGAAGCCGGTGGGCGCGAGGAGCAGTGTCGCTGGGAGCTCTTTCATCGCGGTCAAGAACACGAGGCCGGCTCCGGCGCCGAGGCCCGGTCGAAGCAGGGGGAGGAGCACTCGGCGGAAGGTCTCCCGTCGCGGCACGCCGAGCAGGAGCGACGCCTCCTCGATGCTCGGCGTGACTTGGGCGAGCGACGCTCGGACCGCTCCGATCGCTTGGGGAAGGAACAGCACGGCGTAGGCGAACACGAGCATGCCGATGGTCTGATAGGCGACTGGGAGGACGGACGCCCCGAAGAAGACGAGGGCGAGGGCGACGACGACGCCCGGTAGCGCGTACCCCGACCATGAGAGTCGTTCGACGACGTTGGCGAGACGCCCGGGGGAGCGCCGCACGAACAACACGACCGGCACCGCGGCGATGGTGGTTGCGACAGCGGCGAGCAGCGAGACACCGAGGCTGTTGACGATGAGATTCACCCCGGGGAGGACGGGCTCGTCAGCTCGGATGCCGCGGATCAGCCAATACGCGATCACCGTCACCGGTACAACGAGTGAGAGCGTGACGAGCGCGCTCAATCCGATGGTCGCCGTGGCTCGCCACGCGCCGAGGCGAACGAGTGGAGCGGTGCGCGCGCCGCCGCCATGCAGGCGGTGCACCACCTCGGACCGCCGGAAGCGCTGCTCGCCGCTCAACACGACGATGGTGAGGATGACGAGGATGAGTCCGAGCACGGCCGCTGCACCGCGATCTAGCGCGCCTCGGTACTGCACGTAGATGGCGCGGGTGAAGGTGTCGTAGCGGAGCATCGTTACGGCGCCGAAGTCGCTCAGGGTGTAGAGCGCCACGAGAAGCGATCCACCGGTGAGCGCGGGGCGCAACTGAGGGAGCACGACTCTGATGAACGTCTCGGTGCCGGATCGGCCGAGCACGCGACTGGCCTCCTCGAGAGCGGGGTCGAGCCGACTCCACGCGGCTCGCACGGTGAGCAGCACGTACGGATACGAGAAGAGGGTCAGCACCGCCCACGCCCCCCAGAAGCCATACAGCGAGGGAATCGACCCGACGCCGAGGATCTCAGCGAGCATGCCGCGGGGTCCGAGCGCCCCGATGACGGTCCACGCTCCGACATAGGTCGGCACGGCCAGCGGGAGTGCCGTCACCACCGTCCAGAATCGGCGCGCTGGCAGGTCGGTGCGCACCGTTAGCCAGGCGACGGGGAGAGAGATCGCGACGGCTGAGGCGGTGACCGCGACGGCGAGGCCGATCGTTGAGGTGAGGAGGCGGAGCGACCGGGCGGACACCGCGACGTCGAGAGCTCCCGACCAGCCGTACTCGTTCGTCCGCCAAACGAGGTAGCCAAAGGGGAGCGCGGCGGCGAGTCCGACGAGGCTGGCGAGCAGCCGGAGCGTCAGATGCTCTCGGGAGCGTGACACGAGGCGGGAGCGTAGGCGGCGCTCAGAGAGCGCCCACCTCGATCAGCAGGTCGACCGTCCCCTGAAGATCCGCGAGTCGGTTGAGGTCGAAGGCGGGGAGGGTGAGAGTGTCGAGGCGGGGGAGGTCGGACCAGGGCTCGATGGAGTCGACCACCGGCAGTTCGAAGTTGGCCTCGGCGAAGTAGCGCTGTGACGCGTCCGAGAGCAGGCAGTCAATGAGCGTTGATGCGGCATCGGGGTCATCGGCGGTCGCGAGAACCCCGGCGCCGGCGACGTTGACGAGGGCGCCCGGATCGCCGTCGGTGTAGAAGCGGTTGGCGACCGGGAAATCCGGGTCCTCCGCGAGAAATCGGTAGAGGTAGTAGTGGTTCACGAAGCCCACCTCGACCTCGCCCGCGGCAACGGCTTCGAGCACTTGGGTGTTGCCGCCGTAAGCGATCGGGTCGTTCGCCATGATGTCTTCGAGCCAGGTACGCGCGCCGTCCTCGCCGAGCAGGGTTCTGAGCGCGGTCACATGGTCTTGGAAGGACGCGTTGGTCGGCGCCCATCCGATTCGTCCTGCCCAGGCCGGGTCGGTGAAGTCGGCGAATGACGCGGGCAGGTCGTCGGCGCTGAGGCGGTCGGAGTTGTAGGCGACGGTTCGCGCCCGGCCGGTGATACCCACCCAATCGCGATTCGGTGACACGAGGTTGTCGTCACCCACGCGGCTGAGCACCGACTCGTCGAGAGGGAGGAGTCCGCCGTCGGCGGAGAGCAAGCCGAGAAAGCCGGCTCCCTGCGAGAAGTAGACATCGGCCGGACTGTTATCGCCTTCTTCCTGGATGAGCAGGAGCATCTCGGCGGAGTCGCCATAGCGGACCTCGATGTCAAGTCCGGTCGAGGCGGCGCAGGAGTCGACGACTGGCTGGACGAGGTCTTCTCCGCGCCCGGAGTAGAGCGTCACCGGGTCATCGCCGCCGCAAGCGGTCGCTGACAGGGCCGCTGCGGCGAGCCCGATGGGGAGGAGAGAGCGGGGGAACTTCACGAAGGACTCATTTCCGTGTGGTGTTAGGTGTGCCTAACAATAGAAGCGTTCTCGATGGAAGGCAAGAGGCGTGTTCCGGCTCAGATCGTTATCGCCTTCGAGCAGGGGTTGGAACACGCGCCACGAGATGGAAACCTGTGGACGTGGCTGATCGAGCGTCCAACATCTCGCGACTCCGCGACGGGCTGTTCGATGTGCTCGTTGTCGGTGGGGGCATCAACGGAGCGGTCTCGGCGGCCTCGCTCGCCGGTCGCGGCGCCTCGGTCGCGCTGATCGACCGGAGCGATTTCGGTTCGTTCACTTCTCAGGAGTCGTCAAACCTGGTGTGGGGCGGCTTCAAGTACCTCGAGAACTACGAACTGCCGCTCGTGTTCAACCTCTGTCGGAGCCGCAACCGGCTCATGAAGGCCTATCCGGACAACATCCGCGAGATCGGCTTCCTCGCCACACTCGACCGCTCCGCGCCGTACCGTCCGTGGTTCGCTGGCCTCGGCGCGCTCGCCTATTGGATGATCGGCCAGTTCGGCACGCGACCACCGAAGGTGTTCTCGGCCGAATCTCTGAGCGCGGAAGAGCCCGCGATCAACGTCTCGACGGCCCGAGGAGGCATCGAGTACCAAGACGCCTACCTCATCGATAACGACTCGAGGTTCGTCTTCTCGTTCGTTCGCTCGGCCTTCGAGGCGGGAGCGGCGGCGGCCAACTACGTCGAACTGGTCTCCGCTGAGCGGCTTACTGATCGTTGGTCGGCGGTGTTGCGCGACGTCGAGACCGGCGAGGAGTTCACCACCTCGGCCCGGGTCATCGTGAACGCCGCTGGGCCATTCGTCGACGAGCTCAACGGATCGTGGGGCACCGAGACCGACCATCGCATCGTGTTCTCCAAGGGGATCCACCTCGTGGTGCCCCGTCTCACGCGCGGCCGCAACGACCGGGTCCTCGCCTTCTTCGACGACACCCAGCGACTCTTCTACGTGATCCCGATGGGTCGTCGTTCGGTGATCGGCACCACCGACACCCGCGTCGACGATCCGCACACCGGCGTCACCGACGAAGACCGTGACTTTCTCATCGAGCAGATCAACGCGCGCATGGATCTCGAGCGTCCGCTCACCGCTGCTGACGTGATCGCGGAGCGTTCCGGCGTCCGTCCCCTTGTTGTCTCGCGACCGAAGGGTGGCGAGGACGAGGAATGGCGCAAGGTCGAGTGGACCTCGCTCAGCCGCAAGCATGAGATCGAGCGCGATGACGAGCGGCAGGTGGTGACGGTGTTCGGAGGCAAGCTCACCGACTGCCTCAACGTCGGCGCTGAGGTCGCTGCTGAAGTGGAGCAACTCGGTGTGCCCCTCGAGAAGGATCTGCACAACTGGTATGGCGAGCCGGCCAAGGCCACCCGCGACGAGTTCTACCGGCAGGCCAAGTTGATGAAGCTCGACTCCCTGCGGTCCAAGCCCGACACCGAGCCGTTGTCGGATCGTCTGTGGCGCCGCTACGGGCGCCGCGCCTTCGAGATGCTTGAGGCGATCCGCGACGACGCGTCGATGGCGACCGATGTCATGGACTCGGCCGACTACCTGCGGGTCGAGCTACACAACGCCGCTGAGCATGAGATGATCGTGCGCCTCGACGACTTCATGCGTCGCCGGTCGAAGATCGATCTCGTGGTGCACGACGCCGACATCCTCGACAATCCCGGGCTCCGCGAGGTCGCTGAGATTCTCTTCGGCGACGAGGCTGAGCAGCGCCTGCGTCAATACCTCGACGAGCGGCGCGCGGTCGGCGTCGCCGGCTGATCTCCGATCACGTCGCGGCGTGCTCTGCGGGCGTACGGTGCCCGCGTGGGACGACTCTCGGGACGCGCGTCGGTCGCCATTGCGTTGTTCGCCGTAGCGCTTGGTACGAATGTCGCGACGCCGTTGCTGTTGATCTACGAGGGTCGGCTCGGATTGAGCGCTTGGACGCTCACGGCGCTCTTCGCGGTCTACCCGATCGGGTTGGCTCCGGCTCTGGTGTTCTCGGGCCCCGCCTCCGATGTGCTCGGGCGTCGTGCGGTGATGGCCCCGGGTGTGGCGCTCTCGGGTGTTGCATCGGTCGTGTTGCTGTTTGGGCGTGACTCGCTCGCCCTGCTCTACCTCGGACGATTCCTGCTCGGGGTGGTGTCGGGGTTGGTGCTCGTGGTGGCGAGCGCGTGGATCCAAGAACTTGGCCGAGACGACCCGATGTGGTCGGCCCGGTTGGTGGGTGTCGTCATGTACAGCGGTTTCGGTCTTGGTCCGCTGATCTCGGGTCTGATCGGCCAGTGGGGGCCGGCTCCGCTGACCTTGCCGTATGTGATTCATCTGGTGACGATCGCTGCTGGCCTGTTGGTGCTCATCGCGGCGCCCGAGTCGGTCACGCGTACGCCGGGTCGGCGCATCCGTCCGAACCTCGGTATCCCCGTCGAGTCGGCCCCGGAGTTCTGGCGTGTCGTCGTGCCGACGGCGTTCGGTGTGTTCGGTATGCCGTCGCTCGCCTTCGGCCTCTTCCCGGTGATCTTGAAGCCGGCGATGGAGTCGGTTGCGGTCTTCGTCTCCGGGTTGCTCGGCATGCTTGCCATGGTGTCGATCGTTCCGGCACAGGCCTGGGTGGGTCGGGTCGGCCCGCATCGCGCGGCGCCCCTCGCGCTCGCCGTTGGCGCGACCGGATGTCTGCTCGGTCTCATCGCGTTCGCAAGCGGGGCCTGGCCGTTGCTCTTCGTGGCCGCGGTGCTCATGGGTGGGGCCTCGGGGCTCGCTATGACCTCGGGTCTGCGGTTCGTTGATCTCATCTGTCGACCAGAGGATCGGGGTGCGCTCAACGGCGCGTTTTACGCCGCGGCCTACGCCGGCATGATGATGCCGCTCGTCGTGACATCGATCGCTCGAGTGGTCGGCTCGACGACCGCGGTGTTGGCCGGAGTCACCGTCGCGACCACCTCGGTGTCGCTCTGGTTGTACCGTGCCACTCGTGGGATGCGCGCCGTGGCGGTCTGAGGAGTTGCTCGGGTGACCTCATCCTCAATGCTCCGCCTCGCTGAGCGGCCTCGGTTGCGTGGGGTGTTCCATCTCGGCGCGCTGCTGTGCGTGTTACCAGCCGGCATCGTCCTACTCGTCGCGGTCGAGGGCACGGCTCGTGTCTCATCGGTTGCCGTTTATTTGTCGACTCTGGTCATCTCGTTTGGGGTTTCGGCCGCTTACCACCGCCTCGACTGGTCGCCTCGGATGCGACTCGTCATGCAGCGCCTCGACCACGCCTCGATTTATCTCCTCATTGCGGGCACCTACGTGCCCCTGTGCGTTGTCGCCCTGCCCAGAGGGTGGGGAGTCCCGTTGCTCAGCGCCATCGGCGCTGGCGCACTCTTCGGTGTCATCGCGAAGATCGCCGAGGTTCGCTCACTTCGATGGTTCGGCTACGCGCTCTATCCGCTGCTCGGTTGGGCGGCGGTGGCGGCCGCTCCTGCGCTCCTCGACCACCTGAGCGCTTGGCAGCTCGCGCTCATTGTCGCGGGCGGGCTGAGCTATTCGATCGGGTTTCCGGTGATGCTCGTGAAGCGGCCGGATCCGTGGCCGAAGATCTTCGGCTATCACGAGATCTGGCACGCCTTCACCGTGTTCGCGGCGGCCGCGCATTTCGTCGCGGTCGGCTCGATGACGCTCGCCTAAGCGTCATCGTCGACGGCGCTCAGGCGACCGACCAGGTGCCGTTCGAGCGGAGCAGGGCGTCGAGGTCGGGGGCGCCCTTGCGCTCGCTGGCGGCAGCGACCTGTCGGGTGACCTCCCCGGCGTACTCGGCCCGCTCCACTTGGCGGAACACGCCGAAGGGGGTGGGGGAGGAGTCGTCCTGGTTGAGGCGGGCCAAAGCGAAAGCGAGCGATGGGGCGTCGCGGTGCTTGTCGTGGACGAGGATCCGGTCGAGGCCGACGTCGGCCACCTCGACGAGGCGCAGTCCGCCGTCGTCACCCATCATGACGCCGCGCTGGCGTTCGGCGCCGAAGAGGATGGGCTCGCCGTGGACGAGGTCGATCATCATTTCGTCACGCACCGATCGCTTGGTGATGTCGTTGAACTGGCCGTCGTTGAACACATTGCAGTTCTGGTAGATCTCCACGAAGGCGGCCCCGCGATGATCATGGGCCTGGCGGAACGTCTCCATCATGTGCTGACGGTCGAGATCGTGGGTGCGGGCCACGAAGGAGGCCTCGGCACCGAGGGCGACGCTCAGTGGGTTGAACGGCGGGTCGATCGAACCGAAGGGCGTCGACTTGGTGACCTTGCCGACGGCTGAGGTGGGGGAGTACTGACCCTTGGTGAGTCCGTAGATCCGATTATTGAAGAGCAGGATCGTGAGGTTGACGTTGCGGCGCAGCGCGTGAATGAGATGGTTGCCGCCGATTGAGAGGCCGTCGCCGTCACCGGTGATCACCCACACATCGAGGTCGGGTCGAGCAACGGCGACGCCGGTGGCGATGGCGGGGGCACGACCGTGGATCGAGTGCATCCCGTAGGTGTTCATGTAATAGGGAAAGCGGCTGGAGCATCCGATGCCCGAGACGAACACGGTGTTTTCGGGCGCGACGCCGAGTTCTGGCATGAGTTGCTGAACGGCCTGGAGGATCCCGTAGTCGCCGCAGCCGGGGCACCAGCGCACCTCTTGGTCGCTGGCCCAGTCCTTCTTGGTGGTGAGGGTGACGGTGCTGTCGCTCATCTTCGGTTCCTCAGTTGTCGTCGGCGTGGAGGGCGTCCACGATCTCGCGGGCGGTAAACGGGAGGCCGGCCACCTTCGTGACCGGTTGGGCAGCGATCAGGTATTCGGCGCGGAGTATTCGGCACAGCTGACCCCGGTTGAGCTCGGGAACGATGACGCGCCGATAGCGCTTCAAGATGTCACCGAGGTCGTTCGGGAGCGGGTTGAGGTGTCGGAGATGCACCCATGCGACACGACCTCCGTTGCGGCGCTCGCGCTGCACCGCCGAGTCGATCGCCGCCCAGGTCGACCCCCAGCCGACGATGCACACCTCGGCGTCGACGTCACCGTGGATCTCGGTGGCCGGATAGTCGTCGGCGATACGGGCGATGCGCTCGGCGCGCAGGTCGCCCATGAGGGCGTGGTTCTCGGGGGTGTAGTTGACGTTGCCGGTCTCGTTCTGCTTCTCCAGTCCACCGACGCGGTGCATGAGCCCAGGGGTGCCCGGGATCGCCCACGGTCGCGCGAGAGTTGTCTCGTCGCGTCGGTAGGGGAGGTACACGGGGTTCCCCTCGGCGTCGGTGCCGTTGAACTCGGTCTGGAAGGGCACCGAGATGTCCGGAAGGGTTGAGGCGTCGGGCACGAGCCAGGGTTCGGAGCCGTTGGCGATGTAGCCGTCGGAGAGCAGGATCACCGGTGTGCGGTACTTGAGTGCGATCCGCACGGCTTCGATGGCGGCGTGGAAGCAGTCGGCGGGGCTGTAGCTCGCCACGACGGGGAGGGGTGCTTCGCCGTGTCGGCCGTAGACGGCGAGGTTGAGGTCGGAGGCTTCGGTCTTGGTGGGGAGGCCGGTGGAGGGGCCTCCGCGCTGGATGTCGATGATCAACAGGGGGATCTCGATCGACACGGCGAGCGAGATGGTCTCGCTCTTCAGTGCGACACCGGGCCCGGATGTGGTGGTGACACCGAGATGGCCGGCGAAGGCGGCTCCGAGGGCCACGCCGACGGCTGCGATCTCGTCCTCGGCTTGCACGGTGCGCACTCCGAAGTTCTTGTGCTTGGAAAGTTCGTGGAGGATGTCGCTCGCCGGGGTGATCGGGTACGAGCCGAGGGTGACCGGCAGTTTTGCGAGCTGTCCAGCCGCGACCAGTCCCCACGACAGCGCGGTGTTGCCGGTGATGGAGGTGTACTCGCCGGCCGGAAGGGTGGCGGGGCGCACCTCGAAGCGGTGCCCGACGGCCTCGGTGGTCTCGCCGTAATGGAAGCCGGCCTTGAACGCCGCGGTATTGGCGGCGGCGACCAGTTCGTTCTTACCGAACCGCTCTTGGATCCACTCGAGGGTCGGCTCGGTCGGGCGGGTGTACATGAACGACACGAGGCCGAGGGCGAAGAAGTTCTTCGACCGCTCCGCGTCGCGGGCCTTCACGCCGAGGGGCTCGCAGGCCTCTTTGGTGATCGTGGTCATGGCGACCGGGATGACGCGGTAGCCGCTGACCGTGCCGTCCTCGAGCGGGTTCGAGGTGTACTCGGCCTTGTCGAGGTCGCGCTCACCGAACGAGTCGGTGTTGACGATGAGGGTGCCACCCGGTTCGAGACGGTGCAGGTCGGCTTTCAGCGCGGCAGCGTTCATCGCGACCAGCACGTTCGGCTCATCGCCGGGGGTGGTGATGTCGTGGTTGGCGATCTGCACCTGGAAACTTGAGACGCCGTTGACGGTGCCGGCTGGGGCGCGGATCTCGGCCGGGAAGTCGGGGAAAGTCGAGAGGTCGTTTCCGAATGATGCGCTGACGGAGGTGAAGCGGTCGCCGGTGAGCTGCATACCGTCTCCGGAGTCGCCTGCGAACCTCACCACGAGACGGTCGAGTACCCCGACCTCGGCGCGATCGATCGTGTCGCTCATCTCTTCCCCCCGACGGGCCCCCGCCCGATAATTCGCTTGGTTTTGTGCGGTCGCCGCCCCCGGGAGGAGTCCCGTTTCGGCTCCTTGGCCAGCATGCCACACCCGGCCAGTAGGGTCACGGTTCGATGGCGAACCTTCGCTTCAGTTTCGGCACCATGGGTTCGGGCAAGAGCACGCTTGCCCTGCAGATCCATCACAACCTGTCGTCTCGCGATCTCTACGGCCTGCTGCTCACCTGCCTCGACCGAGAGGGCAACCAGGTAACGAGCCGCCTCGGTGTGCGGGCACCTGCCATTCATGTCGATGCCGAACTCGACCTCCACGCTCTCGCCGTCGAGCACTGGCCGCTCCACTACCTGGTGTGCGACGAAGTGCAGTTCTACACCCCGGCCCAGTGCGACCAGCTCGCCCGAGTGGTCGACGACATGGAGGTCGACGTCTACGCCTTCGGTCTCATCACCGACTTCCGGGGTCTGCTCTTCGACGGCACGCGGCGCATGCTCGAAATCGCTGATGAGCGCGTGCCGCTGCAGGTGGAGGCGCGGTGTTGGTGCGGATCGCGCGCCACCCACAACGCTCGCGTCGTCAACGACTTTGTCGTCTACGAAGGTGAGACCGTCGTGGTCGGTGACACCGCTGGTCCGGGCGAGCAGAAGATGTTCGGCGACCTTGTCCGCTACGAGCTCCTCTGCCGCCGCCATTTCCTCTCCGGCGACCTCGGCTTCTAGGCGTCGCTCAGCCCGAGTCGACGCTCTCTCGGCAGAGTCGGATCACGGCGAGCGAGATCGCCACCCCGGCCAAACGTCCCACGATCGCGGCGAGGTCAGCGAGCGGATCCGCGTAGCGGAACGGGATGCCGATGATGCCGATCGCAGCGAGCGCGATCACGACGATCGCGAGTCCGCCGGTCACCCGAGCGAGGCGTCGCGACCAGATGAGGTCGGGCCGATCATCGGGGTGCAGAGCGGCGATCAGCGCGCCGGCGACTGCCGCGGCGATCGCCGGTGGCACGAGGATCACCGCGTTCTGAGGCAGCGCGACGAAGGAGACGATCTCGATGCGCTGACCCCAGACGCCGTCCTCGAAGCGGCTCTCGGAGATCGCGGCCGCCCGACGCAACTCGATGACGATGAGGGCGACGTAGGCGGTCAGCGTCAGCCACCCGACGTAGGTGGCGGTGGCGATCCAGCGGATGCGGTCTGAGACGGTCACGCCGTGGTCAATCCCAGGCGCAGGGAATTCGCTTGATGCCGTTGATGAAGTTGCTCTTCAGATAGTCGGGCTCGCCGACGGTGCGCAGAGTGGGAAGACGTCGGCGGATCTCGTCGAAAGCGATGGCGATCTCACGACGGGCGAGGTTCGCGCCGAGGCAGAAGTGCGGCCCGCCCGCGCCGAATCCAACTTGAACGGGTTGGAGCGGACGGGCGATGTCGAATCGGTCGGCGTGCTCGAAGGCGGCCGGGTCGCGGTTCGCTGAGGCGTAGAACAGCACGACTTTGTCTCCCTCGGCAAGGGACTGCCCTCCGAGTTCGGTGTCGGCGGTGACCGTGCGGCGGAAGTGGATCACCGGGGTCGCCCAGCGGACGATCTCATCGACCGCGGTTCGCGTGTGGGTGTCGAAGTCGCCAAACCAGAGGTCGCGCTGGTCGGGGTGATCGGTGAGGGCGCGCAGACCGTGGCTGATCGCGTTGCGTGTGGTCTCGTTGCCGGCGACCACCAAGAGGATGAAGAACGAGCCGAATTCCTGTGGGGTGAGCTGGTCGCCGTCGACTTCGGCGGCCATGAGCGCTGAGGTGATGTCGTTCGTCGGGTGCGCTCGGCGATCTTCACCGAGAGCTTGGGCGTAGGCGAAGATCTCGAGGGAGACCTCCATGAGGCGCTCGTAGGTGCCACCGAACTCGGGGTCGCTCGCCCCGAGGATGGTGTTGGTCCAGTCGAAGATCCGCTCGTAGTCCTCGGGCGGGATGCCCATCATCGAGCAGATGATCTCGAGGGGGAGTGGGCCGGCGAACTCGTGGACGAAGTCGGCCGTTCCCGACGGGTTGCGCGCCAGCATCCGATCGAGGATCTCCGCGGCCTTGGCTCGCACTGACTCCTCGAGGTCGGTGACGTGGCGGGGGGTGAACCCCTTCGAGACGATGGATCGCAAGCGGAAGTGCTTGGGGTCGTCCATGTTGATCATCGATCCGTAGAACTCGTTGAGCTCTTGGGGAAGATCGACAATGTTCGACCCCTGCCCCGAGCAGAAGAGCTCCGGGTTGCGGCTCGCCTGCCAGACGTCGTCGTAGCGGGTGACGGCGTGGTAGCCGGGTCCGGGTGGGAACGGCGAGCCCTCCAAGAAGCGCTCCGGATATTTCGGAAGGCCCGGCGCGGCGCGCAGTTCGGCGAAGGCGGCTTCGCGCTCCTCGCGGGGCGCGGTCCAGAAGTCCATCGTCGAGATATCGGGCAGTCCCGCCGGTGGATCGAAGGCGATCTCAGACATGCGTCGATGGTAGGGGTCACCTAGGGTCTCGGGCGTGCTGAGCCCCGACGAGATCGACCGTCTACTCGTGGTGACCGCCCATCCCGACGATGTCGACTTCGGTGCCGCCGGCACGATCGCGACGCTCACCGACCGTGGGGTTCAGGTCACCTACTGCCTCGTGACCGATGGCCAAGCGGGGGGTTTCGACGATTCGATCCCGAGGCCGAAGATGGCGGCGATTCGCCGTGAGGAGCAGACCGAGGCGGCCGCCCATGTCGGTGTCGATGATCTCGTGTTTCTCGGTCAGATGGATGGTGAGGTGGTTCATGGGCTCGAGTTGCGGCACGCGATCTCACGGGTGATCCGCCAGGTTCGTCCCCGAGTGGTGATCACGCAGTCACCCGAACTGAACCTGCAGCGCATTTACTCAAGTCACCCCGATCATGTCGCGACCGGCCAATCGACGGTGGCGGCCGTGTATCCCGATGCTCGCAATCCCTACGCCTTCCCCGAGCTGTTGACCTCGGGCCTCGAGCCCTGGTCGGTTGACGAGTTGTGGATCATGGGTCACGGCTCGCCGTCGGACCATGTCGACGTCACGGCTCAGGTCGACCGCAAAATGGCGGCCCTGCACTGTCATCGCAGCCAGCATCCCGATCCAGGGGCGATGGATGGGCGGGTCAGGGAGTGGATGAGGCTGACGGCCTCCGCAGCTGACCTGCCGGAGGGCTCGTCAGCCGAGGCGTTCCTCGTCATCGACACCCGCTGATCTCTGCCCGGTCGTGCCCGGCTGAGTGGCCGTACCCCTCGGTAACTAAGGTGCGCCCATGACCGAAGCCGTAATCGTCGCCACCGCCCGCAGCCCCATCGGCCGAGCCGGGAAGGGTTCCCTCGTTGACCTCCGCCCCGATGACATGTCGGCGCAGGTGGTCCGCGCCCTCATGGACAAGGTGCCCGAGGTCAGCGCCGACCATGTCGAGGATTTGATCATGGGCTGTGGTCAGCCCGCGGGCGAGGCCGGCTTCAATGTCGGCCGGGTGGTCGCCGTGCTCGCCGGACTCGAGCAGGTCCCCGGGGTCACCGTCAACCGCTACTGCTCGTCGAGCCTCCAGACGATTCGCATGGCCGCCCACGCCATCCGCTCCGGTGAGGGCGACTGTTTCATCGCCGCCGGTGTCGAGGCCGTCTCTCGCTATGGCTCGGGCGCCTCCGACACGGCTCCGAACGCCATCTTCAAGGGCCCCGGCGCGCGCACCGCTGAGCGCGCTGCTGGTGGTCAGGCTCCGTGGACCCCACCCGAGGGCATGCCTGACATCTACATCGCGATGGGCCAGACCGCTGAGAACGTTCGTGAGATCGAGAACGTGTCGCGCACCGAGATGGACGAGTTCGCCGCCCTCAGTCAGCAGCGCGCGGTCGCCAACGTCGAGAACGGCTTCTGGGCCGATGAGATCACCCCGGTGACCCTTCCCGACGGGACGATCGTTTCAGCCGATGACGGGCCGCGGGCCGGCACCACCGCTGAGGGCCTCGCCGGATTGAAGCCCGTGTTCCGCCCCGACGGCGAGATCACCGCCGGTAACGCCTGCCCGTTGAACGACGGAGCAGCTGCTGTGATGGTGATGAGCGACCGGCTTGCCGCCGAGCTCGGTCTGACGCCGCTGGCGCGCATCGTGTCCTCGGGCGTGTCGGCGCTCAACCCTGAGATCATGGGTCTCGGCCCGATCGAGGCGAGCCGCCAGGCGCTCGCCCGGGCCGGCATGTCGATCGACGACATCGATCTCGTCGAGATCAACGAGGCGTTCGCGGCTCAGGTGATCCCCTCGGCGAAGCACCTCGGGATCCCGTGGGAGAAGCTGAACGCCAACGGCGGCTCGATCGCTCTTGGTCATCCTTTCGGCATGACCGGTGCTCGCATCATGACGACGCTGATCCATGGTCTGCAGGCTGACGACAAGCAGTTCGGTCTCGAGACCATGTGCGTCGGTGGTGGCCAGGGAATGGCGATGGTGATCGAGCGCCTCTCCTGAGGCCTCAGCCAAACTCCCAGCGGCGGGGCAGATCCGCTCGCACGCACAGACCGGCCTGACCAACGGTCGCTCGCAACACGTAGGGCTGGCCGCCGGCCCAGAACTCCGCGAGGGCGAATCCTCCCTCGACCGTGTCGAGCACGCCGGTGCCGAGCGGGTCGAGATTCTCCACCACTAAGCCGGCGCGCTCCGCCTCGGCCACCCAAAGGCCAACGAGGCCTTGGCGCAAGCCGGGATCATCGACGAGGGTGTCATCGTCGAAGTGCATGGTGACCGTGAGCACGCTGACGGCGAGCAACTCCTCAGCTGCGACGACGGTGTCGCCTTTCAAGTGCCCGTCGAGCATCACGACCACTCGACCTCCCGAATCGACGCGCCCGCCGATGAAGCCGTAGTGGGTGAGGGGTAGGCCGTCGTCACCGGTCGTGTCCCATCTGACTCGGTCGCCGCGGACGAACGGCGGGTTCATTCGGATCGTCCTTGAGGCTCGAAGCCGGTGGCGACGAGATCGGAGAGCGTCGACCAGTGCCGCACGGCGGTTCCGCCCCAGCGGTCGAAGGGCAAGTCGGTGAGGGCGACCAGGGTGCGTCCGGAATCGGGGTCGGCCCACGCCATCGTGCCCGCTCCGCCGAAGTGTCCGAAGACGCGCGGGGAGGTCTCGCGCCCCATCCAGTGGGGCGACTTGGCCCCCTTGATCTCGACGCCCAATCCCCATGGGCACGGGTCGAAACGCCCCACGCCCGGAACGATACCCGCGAGCTCGGGGTAGTGAATCCGGGTCATCTCTGCCAGGGTCGCCGATGAGATGAGGGTCGGCGCGAGCAGCTCGGTCATCAGCTTCGACACGTCGACAGCGCTTGCGGATGCGCCGTGGGCGACCGATCCAGACAGCACGGTGGAGGTCATCCCGAGAGGCTCGATGACGGCTTCGGTGATGTAGTCGACAGCAGGCAGCGCGGTCGCAGCGGCGAGGACCGCACCGACTAGTTCGATACCGGTGTTCGAGTAGACGCGGCGGGTGAGCGGGTCGATCGGGTCGCCCTCGGATGACTCGAAGGGGTAGCCGCCGGCGTGGGCGAGCAGCATGCGGAGCGTGACACCGCGACCGTTGTCGAGTTTGGCCGGGAGTGGGGTGTCGAGGTCGACGGAGCCTTCTTCGACCGCGACCATCACGGCGAGCGCGGTGAGCACTTTGGTGATCGAGGCGAGGCGAAACACCCCGTCGACGTCACCGACGGGTTCGTGGCCATCGGGGGTGATGGCGATGACGGCGACTCGCTCGGCCGGCCACTCCGCGATGAGGTCGGCCGGGTGCACCGCTCGTCTCAGGCGCCGTTGGTGTCGCCGCGCACGAGCTCTGCCGTGCGGAAAGCGAGTTCGAGGCCTTGGCGTCCGTTGAGTCGCGGATCGCAAACGGTCTCGTAGCGATGGTCGAGGTCGGTCACGTCGTCACCACCGCCGAGGCACTCGGTGACGTCCTCACCGGTCAGCTCGACGTGGATGCCGCCCGGCCACGTGCCCTCTGCCCGGTGGGCGCGCACGAAGCCCTCGATCTCGTTGACCACCGACTCGAAGTGACGGGTCTTGCGCCCGTTCTCGGCGGTGTAGGTGTTGCCGTGCATCGGGTCGCAGGCCCACACCACGGGATGTCCCGATTCGCGCACGGCGCGGAGCAGCGGCCGCAGACGATCCTCGATCTGGTCGGCTCCCATCCGGGAGATGAGGGTGAGGCGTCCAGGGATCATGGCGGGGTTGAGCCGCTCGCAGAGCGCGATGATCTCCTCACCGGTCATCGACGGGCCGACCTTGCAGCCGATTGGGTTGCCGACGCCGCTCAAGAACTCGACGTGGGCGCCGTCGATGTCGCGGGTTCGCTCACCGATCCAGAGCATGTGGGCCGAGCAGTCGTACCAGTTGCCGGTGGTGGAGTCACGACGTGTGAGCGCCTCCTCGTAGCCGAGCAGTAGGGCCTCGTGGCTGGTCCACACGTCGACTTCTCGCAGGTTCGAGTTGGTTTCGGTGTCCATGCCGATGGCGGCCATGAAGCGAAGCGCGCGGTCGATCTCGACGCCGAGTTGGTCGTAGCGCTGACCTTGGGGGCTGGTGGCGACGAACTCCTGGTTCCAGGCGTGCACACGGTCGAGCGCGGCGAAGCCACCCTTCGTGAACGCGCGCACCAGGTTGAGCGTGGACGACGACTGATGGTAGGCGCGCACGAGGCGTTCGGGGTCGGGGATGCGGGCCGCCTCGGTGGGGGCGGCGTCGTTGACGATGTGCCCGCGGAACGACGGGATGTCGATGTCACCGATTCGCTCGGTGTCAGCGGATCGCGGCTTGGCGAACTGGCCGGCCATACGACCGACCTTCACCACCGGCACTCCCATGGAGTAGGTGAGCACGATCGCCATCTGCAAGATGACGCGGAGCTTCTCGCGGATGTTGTCGGCGGAGAAGTCGTCGAAGCTCTCGGCGCAGTCACCGGCTTGCAACAAGAAGGCGTTGCCGGCGGCGACGCGGCCGAGGGCCGACTGCAGTGAACGGGCCTCGCCGGCGAACACGAGCGGGGGCATGGAAGCGATCTGCTTCAGGGCGGCGTCGTAGTTGCCTTCGTCAGGCCAAGAGGGTTGCTGCTTGATCGGATGTGCGCGCCAGGACGTCGGCGACCACTGATTCGGCATGCGGGCGATGCTATCGGTGGGCCTTCGGCAGGCACCCGGGACGCGAAACGGGCGGCCGGTCGCCCGGCCGCCCGTCGCGGAATTGGATGAGGGTCGTCGCCGACCCGGTGATCACACGCTCAGGATGTCTTCGGCGTCCTCACGGAGACCGGCGACGGCGCGGCTGACGAGACGGCGGGCCGCCTCAGCGGTCACACCGAGGCTCTCGCCGACCTCGCGGAAGCTCTTGCGCTCACCGTCGAGCAGGCCGAAGCGAGCCTCGACGGCGTAGCGGGCGCGGGGCTCGAGCGTGTGCAGGAGGTCGTTGAGCAGGTCGCTCTCGACACCGACCATGACCGCGTCCTCTGGGGTCGGGTCGCCGTTGGCCATGAGGTCGCCGAGGGTGGCGTCGCCATCATCGCCGACGGTCTTGTCGAGGCTGACCGGGGTGGTGAGTCGGTGCAGCTCAGCGTTGGCCTGGTCGAGGGTCTCACCATCACCGGAGGCCTGACGGAGCGCAGCGCGGAGGCTGGCCGAGCGGTCGCCGGGGATGCGGATGAGGCTGGCCTTCTGATCGAGCGCGCGCCCGATGGCCTGGCGGATCCAGAAGGTGGCGTAGGTCGAGAACTTGAAGCCGCGGCGCCAGTCGAACTTGTCGACGGCGTGCTCGAGACCGAGGTTGCCCTCCTGGATGAGGTCGAGGAGGTCCATTCCCTGGGGGAGCGGGTAACGGCGGGCGATCGACACTACGAGGCGCAGGTTGGAACGGATGAAGCGGTCCTTGGCCTGCTCGGCCTGCTTGACCTTGCGCTTCAGCGCGACGGAGCGCTTGCCGTTGTCGAGTTCTGCCTGGGCCTCGCGGCCCTCCTCGATCTGACGGGAGAGCTCACGCTCGTCCTCCGCGGTGAGCAGGGGAACCTTGCCGATGTCGTTCAAGTAAAGGCCGATGGAGTCATTCATGGTGGTATCCGGTTCTGTCTGGAGGCGAGGCGCCGATGTCGAATGGCCGTGGCCGGCCAGTTGAGTTCATCGGCGATTCGGGGGGTTTTCTTGAAAATTTCTTCCGACTCCCCGTAACACTGGGGGCCGGAGGCTTGTTCCCGCCTCCGGGTCGGACTCCCGCGGAGCCACCTTCAGCGGATTGGAGGGTTGTGTTTGTAACGCTTGACCCTTTGATCGGTGTGACACCTCTCATGGGCCGGCTTTCGACTGTAACACATCTGTCAAGTGGGGCCGAGGCGGAGCCGCTTGGCCGAGCCTGAACGCCCCTAGAGTGGCTGGTTGTGTCGGAATCAGGCCCCCAGCACCCCCGTATCGGGGTCTTCGGCGGCACATTCGACCCCCCGCACATCGGACATCTCGTGTCGGCGATCGATGTTCGCGATCGGCTTCAGCTCGATCTGGTCATCTTGATGGTGGCGAATATCCCCTGGCAGAAGGCCGGCTCGCGAAAGATCAGTCCGGCGGAAGACCGCCTCGCCATGGTTCAGGCCGCCGTCGCCGATGTGCCCGGCCTCGTCGCCGGTGATCACGAGATCCGCGCCGGTGGACCGTCGTATACCGCCGACACCCTTGCTGATCTCGCGTCGGAGTACGTCGACGCCGAGTTCTTCACAATCGTCGGCGCCGACGCGGCCGCTGGGCTCTCCACCTGGGAGCGCTACGAGGAGGTCGTTGAGCGTTCCACCGTGGTTGTCGTCGACCGTCCTGGCTCGTACGCCGATCCGGCCGCGCTGCCGGGGGGAGCGGAATGGACCCGCATCGAGGTGCCGCACCTCGAGGTGTCAAGCACCGATCTCCGGTCTCGGATCGCAGAGGGTCGTCCTCTCGACTACTTGATTCCCGCCGGCACGCTCGCTGTCATCGCCGACCGTGGGCTCTACCGAGAGGCTGGTCGATGACGGCACTCGCCTCGCGGCGTCGTCGTGACACGTGGCTGGCGACCGGTCTCATCGTCGGGCTGTTGACGATCGCCGGTGTGCTGACGCTGGTCGGCGCACGAACGCTCGCCGATTCGACTCTTGGTCGTGAGGTGGTCGTCTTTGACGACTCGCCGACGCTCCGCTTGCCGCACACCGCCACCGCTTTCCTCGGTGTCGTCGGCGACGAGGGGCATCTGACGACGGCGGCGGTGCTGGTGCTCGCCCCCGATGGCACCGGCGGCTCGATCGTCTCGTTCGCTTCGATCGCCGATAGCGCGAGTAATCAGGCGCTCGACGTCTACCCGCTCGACGATGCGTGGGTCGAAGGCGGGGAGGACCTTCTCCGGCTTGACGTTGAGGCGCTGACCGGGGTCGGCGTCGACCTCTTCGAGGTCGTGTCAGCGGATCGGCTCGTTGAGGTGATGGAACCGCTCGGCGAACTCGGGGAACTCTTCATCGATCTCGATGACCCGGTCTTCGATCCCTCGACCGATGCGGCGTGGCCGTCGGGTGAGCAAGGTTTCTCAGTGGAACGGGTGTTGCGGCTGCTCGCCGCGCGCAATCCGGGCGCGGTCACCGACACCGATCTCATTGAGGTGCGCACCAAAGTGTGGGACTCGATCGCTGAGGGAGTTGGCAGCGGCCTCCAATCGCTCGATGGGCGGTTCACGCCGGGTGAGCTGTCAGCATCGACGACGCCCGCCGATCTCGGTGGGTTCGTTGAGCGGCTGTTCTCCGACCGGGTGTCCCATCGCGCGATCGCGCACGCGCCGGTTGATGCTGAACGCAACCCCCGCGAGGTTGAGGTCGTCTTTCATGATCCCTCTGAGGTGGTCATGGTGTTCGCACAGATCGCGCCGGCTCGCGTTGGGGCGCCCCTGTCGGGAGCGACCTTCCGACTCGAGTCCGTGTTTGCCTCTGATGACCTCGTCGGCGTGGTGGTCGATGGTGTTCCGGTGTCGGGTGCGGATATCGCCCTGCTTGCCGTCGATCGCATCCGAGCAGCGAGCGGCAATGTGCTGTCGGTGTCGGCGACCTCATCGGGTTTGGCTCCCCAAGTGACGCGGGTGTTGGTGGCCGATGACGATCAGATCGAGGTGGCTGCGGAGTCGTTCGCGCTCCTGTTCGGAACGGTCGAGGTGTCGCTTGCCGAGGAACGCATCGATGGTGTCGATGTTCAGGTGATCCTTGGCCTCTCGTTCCTGGAGGATCTCGATGCCGACATCGAGACTCGCTTGGTCGGGTCGGTGTTCGAGGTGGCGGGCGACGAGTCCGGGGACGGAGTGATCGATGAGTGATGAGGCCCGACAACTCGCCGTTGAGGCGGCGCGAGTTTCCGATCATGAGGGGGCGACCGAGGTGGTCGCTCTCGAGGTCGGTTCGGTGCTTAATGTGGCCGACTATTTCGTGATTGCGGGTGCGTCGAACCGACGACTGGTCCGCCGGGTCGTTGAGGAGGTAGAGGCTCGATGCCGAGAGCGGCTCGGGCGCTCACCGGTGCGCTCCGAGGGAGTTCGCGAGCAGGAATGGGTGCTTCTCGACTACGGCGACGTGGTGGTGCACGTCTTCCTCGAGGAGATTCGCGGCTTCTACGAGATCGAGCGCCTCTACGGCGACGTCGACACCCTCGACTGGCAGGCGTAGGAAAGCGCCCCGTTTACCCGCAGATATCGGTGGCGATGTTCACCCAGAAGTCGGTGGCGAGCGCGAGGCTTTCGACGTCGATTCGCTCGTCGTGTCCGTGGAAGCGGCTGCCGAAGGTGGAGAAGTCCATGCTCGGCGAGAAGAGACCTGCGCCGTAGGCGACGCGTCCGCGATGTCGGTAGAAGCGGGCGTCGGTGCCGCCGACGATGAGGCCGGGCACCATCGAGGCGCCGGGATAGGCGATCTGGGTGTTCTTGGTGATCGAGTCCCACAGGTCGTTGTCCATGGGGGACTGGGTGGCGTCACCGACTTGTAGGTCGATCATCTCGACGTGGGCGGCGAGGTCGCCCATTGCCTCGGTGAGCATTGCGTCGACGTCGGCTTTGGTGGTGCCCGGCACGGTGCGGATGTCGACTTCGATGTCGACGATGTCGGGGATCACGTTGGTCTTCTGACCGCCGTGGGCGACATTTGGCGAGATCGTCGTGTGGGTGAGGGCGTGGCAGGAGCGCGCGACAGGGGTCGGCAGCGAGGCGATCGAGTCGAAGACTGTGCCGGGGTCGAGGAGGGCGCGACGCAACTCCTCGGGGACCGACATGGTGTCGACGAGCGCCTTCCAGGTTTCGCCGAGGTAGGGATTCGGTCGATACTCGGTGAGTCGGCGGATCACCTCAGCCGCTTTGATGAGGGCGTTGTCGGCGCCGAAAGGCATTGACCCGTGTCCGGGGGTGCCCTTCACGCGTAGACGGCGCCAGTTGAGGCCCTTCTCGCCGATGTTGACGGTGACGTGCCGGTGTCCGTGGTCGTCAACTGATGACCAGCCTCCGAGTTCGGTGAGGCAGTAGGTGGCGTCGATCACCTCAGGGTGATGGTCGAACATCCACTCCGCTCCCCACACACCACCGGCCTCCTCATCGGCGACACCGAAGTAGATGAGATCGCCTTTCGGCTTGAAGCCACTGCGCGCCAGGTGTCGGAACGCGACCGCCATCGAGGAGGTCAGGTTCAACATGTCGACCGCCCCGCGACCCCACACCTCTTCGACGCCGTCGGAGTTACGAACGAGTTCACCGCCGAAGGGGTCGCGGCTCCAGCCGTCGGGGCTGACGGGCACGACGTCGGTGTGGCCCATGAGGCAGAGCGAGGGTGCGTCGGGGTCGCTCCCTTCGATGCGGGCGACGATCGATTCACGTCCGTGAACAGATGTGTAGCGCTCGGTCGCGAGGCCTGCGCCTTCGAGAAAGTGCTGCAGGGTGTCGGCGTTGCGGGTCTCGTCGCCTGATTCCGGTCGGCCGTCGTTGACGCAGGCGTTGCGGATCATGGTTTGGAGCAGTTCGACGGTTTCCCCGGTGAGTGTCGACATGGCCGCATCCTAGGTCTCGGCCTCCGATCTGCTGGCCGGACGGAGTTCCTCACGCTGCCGATGCGCTGAGTCGCCGACGACGTAGCGTGCGCCGCGATGAGTGATCAACCGGAACCGAGTGCAGCGGCTCTCGCGCGGGCGCTTCGAAACGCGAGACGGCTTCAACGGCTCAATGTGGTCACTCTCGCGGTCGCTGTGGCGGTGTGGGCGGTTCTCGTGGTGATCGCGGCGGTCGAGTGGCTGCCCGGGCTAGCGGTGTTCGCGACCTGCGTGATGCTGGCGGAGCTGCTCGTGTTCCA
>JAFMMJ010000086.1 GCA_017859785.1 Ilumatobacteraceae bacterium | reverse complement strand
CGCTCGACGTGGTGCGCTCGGACGCCAAGCGTCCCGGTCTCGGAGATGAGCACCTCCATCACTCGACCGCGCACCGACTCGTCGCAGAGGGCGTGCACGGTGTGAGCCGGTCGCCCCTTCTTCATCACGATGGGCGTGATCCACGCATCGTGAGCGCCGGCCTCGAGTAGTCGCTCAATCGTGTAGGCGAGAACCTCGGGCGTGACGTCGTCGACGTTCGTCTCGATGACGATCGCCGCGCGACCGGTCCGGTCGGCCGAGTGAGCACCTCCGCTGGTGAGTTCCTCTCCGACCACGGCCTGGACGACGTTGGGCCGACCCGGCGTGTCGGCGGTGCCGGCTCCGAACCCGGATGCCGTGACGGTCATGTCGGGCATCGGCCCAGAGCTTCCGCCAGTGACCTCGGCGAGGACGGTGATGAGCGCGACCCCGGTCGGCGTGGACAGTTCCATCGTCGTATCGACGCCGATCACCGGGCTCCGCGATGCTGCCAGCAGTTCGCTGACCGCGGGCACTGGGTTGGCGAGTGTGCCGTGTCGGGTCTCGACGGTGCCGTGACCGACGGCGATCGGGCCGTGACACACGCGGTCGACACCGAGCGCGTGCAAGGCGGCGCACACGCCGACGACGTCGACGATCGAGTCATCGGCGCCGACCTCATGAAGTTCGACCTCATCGGGGTCGATGCCGTGGATCGCGCCTTCCACTTCGGCGAGGCGTGAGTAGACGGCAGTAGCCCATTCGATAACCGTCTCGGGCAGATCAGCTGCCCGAATCATGGCGAGCACATCGCGGGCCGGACGGTGCATGTCGGGCCGGTGGTCGTGATCGTGACTGTCGTGGTTGTGATCGTGATCGTGGTCGCCGTGGCCGTGCTCGTGGGCGCTCATCACAGCGTTCATCCACGTGCTTCGCACTCCGCATCGCTGGGTCGGCTCGAAGGTGACGGTCACGCCGGACAGCGCTGGCGAGCCGTCGGGCTGTGCAACGTCGTGTAACGCCCCGATCGCGTCAAGCACGGCCATCTCGACGGCGCTGCCCGAGCCCCGGGAGGCATCGACCAGGGATGAGAGCAACATGTCGCCGGCGACCCCAGCGGAGCACTGGAACCAGACGGTCCTCGGCGCAGTCGACGGGGTGCTTTCGCTCACTGTCGTGCTCACTGGCCCAGGGTCAACATCCGGACCACGGCGACCGCCGCGCCGAAGCCATTGTCAACGCCCACCACGGTGACCCCACTGGCACACGACGCGTGCATGGCGAGTAGCGCCGTGACCCCGTCGAGACCGGAGCCGTAGCCCACCGACGTGGGGATCGCGACGACCGGCGCCGCGGTGAGGCCCCCGACCACGCTGGCGAGCGCGCCCTCCATGCCGGCCGCGACGATGACCGCGTCAGCCGAGGTGACTCGGTCGATGTGGGCGAGCAGTCGATGAAGTCCGGCGACACCGACATCGTGGAGACGGTCCGCGCTGATGCCGTGAGCGGCGAGGGTGAGATCGGCCTCGTCGGCGACTGCGGTGTCGGCAGTGCCGGCCGTGACGACGAGCACCCGCGCATCGGCCCGCGGATGCGAACCCGGCTCAGGCTGACGCCACAGGAGCGACTGGAGCATCAGGTCGCTCGAACCGGAGCCTGAACTTGAGCGAGCGTCGGGACCCGCGGTCCGACGGGTCGTCACCGTGCGCGGCTCGCCGAAATCGTCGACGTGGGCGGCGATCACGGCTTTGGCTTGGGCGTCGGTCGCTCGGGTGAGCAACACCGGTCCGTCACCGTGGCGGAGGAGCTCACCGACGATCTCGACGCACTGCTCGGGAGACTTACCGGGGCCATAGACCGCCTCGGGCATCCCCTGACGGAGGGCGCGGTGATGGTCGACGAGGGCCTCACCCACTTCGGCGAACGGCAGTCGACTCAACTGTTCGACGGCGGCTTCGAGCGAGACGGAGCCGTCGCGAACGCCGGCCAACAGGTCGCGCAAGCCGTCTGGGTCGAACGTCACGCAACACATCGTGCCACGGGACGTGGTGGGTCAGACAGTGGGCAACCACGGGGGACCACGGCTCGCAACAGGTGAACACACTGCGAGGCGCCCGTAGCCTGCGGCGCGTGAAGAACGAGCAGACACCAGCAGGACGACCCGACGCACCGTCGGTCGCGTTCCTTGGGCCGTTCGGCACCTTCACCGAGCAGGCGCTCCGGTCGCAGGCTGACCTCGCCGATGGCGAACTCACCCCGATGCGCACCGTGCCGGATGTGCTCGACGCTGTCAGCGCCGGCACCGTCGACTTTGGCTTCGTTCCGATCGAGAACTCGATCGAGGGGATGGTCAACTTCACCCTCGACGCCCTCGCGTTCGACCACGAACTCGTCGTCACCCGCGAGGTCGTGCTCGACATTCATTTGTGCTTGGCCGCGGCATCCGGCACGACGCTCGAGTCGCTGACCGATGTGCTCTCCATTCCGGTGGCCACCGCGCAGTGCCATCGCTACCTGCGCGAGCACCTGCCGGAAGTCACCATGCGGGCCGCCCCATCGACCGCCGGAGCCGCCAAGTTGATCGCCGACGATCCGCGACCTGGGTTCGGCGCGATCGCCCCTCGGGTCGCCGCCGACCTCTACGGCCTCGAGGTGTTGGCTGAGGACATCGAGGATGAGGAGGGCAACCAGACCCGATTCGTGCTCGTGAGTCGCGACGGTGGCCCGTCGGCAACCGGTCACGACCGCACCGGACTGGTGGTGTTCCAGCGAGCCGATGAGCCGGGATCGTTGATCTCGATCCTCCAAGAGTTCGCCGCTCGACGCATCAACCTGACGCACCTGATCTCGCGGCCCATCAAGGACGGCGGACTCGGGGAGTACTGCTTCATCATCCTCGCCGAAGGTCACGTTGCCGACGATCTGCTCGCTGACGCGATGAGAGCGCTGCACGCGAAGCAGGGGTCGGTGAAGTGGTTCGGATCGTGGCCGCGCGCTGACGGTCAAGTTCACGATGCGCGTACGCACGCCGACGAGCGTTGGCGTAGCGCTGATGACTGGCTGGCGGATATCCGCCGTCGCGTCTCGGGCTGAACCCGCGGTGTCGCGATCCGCGACTCAGTGACTTCGTTGACTGTCGACGAGCAGTCGGTCGGTGGTGCGTCCGGAGAACGATCGTGTGCCATCGGGTCGGTTCAAGGTGATGGTGCGGTCTTTGTGAAGTTGAAGCGACCACCCTCCCTCGTGAACCAGGTGGTGATGCTCGGTGCAGAGCGGGATGAGATTGTCGAGATCGGTGCGGCCGCCGCGCTCCCACGGGATGACGTGGTGAATTTGGCATCGGCTGAAAGCGGCTTGGCAGTGCGGGTGAGCGCAGGTGCGGTGGAGCGCGGCGAGGGCCCGTCGCTGTGCTCGGGTGGCGACCCGGGCAGTGCGACCGACGTGCAGCACCTCGCCTGAGGAGCGCAGCACGACCGGGAGGACATCGGCCTCGCAGCAGAGTCGTTGAACGGTCTGGATGGGCAGCGGAATGCCATCGACGGTCTCGCAGACGGTGGTGGGGTGGATGCCGTCGACGAGCGTCGACCAGTCGATGAGGACCTCGATCTCCGGCAGGCGTCGGTTGGCCGATGTCGATCCGCCGGTGGAGACCAGCTCGACGACTGCCTCGACCTGCAGCTCGGCGAACGGCCGCCCCGAGTTGCCCTCGCGCTGGCGGACGGAGGCGAGGTGGGCCTCGATCGAGGTCCAGAGAGCGGCGTGTCGCTCGGGGTCGAGTTCGATGTGGGTGTGGCCCATGCCGGTGGTGCGGTCGGTCCACTGACGGACAGTGGAAGCGGAGCGCTGCCGGGCGACTCGGTCGACCTCAGCGGCGGCATCGAGTTGGGCGCGGATGGACCGGGCGAGATCGCGGCATCGACGCTCGAAGGAATCGGGGCTCATCTGAGTGGCGAGGGCGAGCAGCCGCTGCTGATGGGCGGCGAACGCCGCCTTTGCGTCGGCCGACAGCCCGTTAGTGGCTCGGGCCATCGCATCGAGGTGCGCGCCACCCACACGACCTCCGCCGAGCGCGGTCTCGAAGAGGGGCATATCGGCGCAGAGCCCCTCGCGGTCGAGGGTGTTGCGGGCGTCGCGCCCGGAGCAGCCGTTGTTGTCGATGAGCGTGGTGACGGGAGAGTCGGCTCGGCCGACATCGTGCAGTTGGCGCACCCGTCGTGCGACGCGAATCTCGAGGGCATCGAGCCAAGTGCGCACCGACCGCACCGCTTGGAGCGCCCCGTTGACCGACTCGCGGTCGGCCTGCTCAAACGACTGGCTGAGGAGATCACCCACGAGGGAGGCGATGTCGATGTTCGACTCGCCGGCCACTCTGCTGGTTGTGGTGTCGACTTGACTCACCGTTGCTCCAAGATCTGTGCAGCGGGAGGTCGGTGAGGCGACTCTAGCAGACAGGTGTTCGCTAAGCAAACACATGTTCCTTATCTCGACCCCGATGCCCGCGAGCCCCGTCGGCATCGCCGTCCGCGACGTCTCCTAACCTCGGCCCATGACCTCACCGATCACCGTCGTCACCGGCGCCAACTCCGGCATCGGCCGTGCCACCGCCATCCACCTCGCCGTCAACGGCCATCGGGTGTTCGGCACCGTCCGCGCTGTCGCCAAGGCCGAGAAGCTGCTGGCCGCGGCCGCCGAACACGGCGTCGAGATCGAACTCGCCGAACTCGACGTGGCCGATGACACCTCGGTGGAGCGCGGCTTCGCCGACATCCTCGAGCGGGCGGGCCGCGTCGATCATCTCGTGAACAACGCCGGCGTCGGAGGAAACGGTGTGGTGGAGGAGTGCTCCTCGGAGCAGTTCCTCGACGTGATGAACGTCGACCTCGTTGGGGCGATCCGCTGCTCACGGGCCGTGCTCCCTCAGATGCGCGAGCGCGGATCCGGCACCATCGTGAACGTCACCTCCGTGGCCGGTCGCTTCGGCGCGATGGCCCAGGCGCCCTACGTTGCATCGAAGTGGGCACTCGAGGGGGTGAGCGAGGAGATGGCGCTTGAGCTCGCCGCTTTCGGAATCCGCGTCGCGATCGTCGAGCCGGGGGTCACCAAGTCGTCGATCTTCGCGAAGAACATCGACGCCCCGAACAACACCGGCGCGTACGACGCTCACTACCGACGCATGTTCCAGATGTACTCCGCGGGCATCCAGAACGCGACCGATGCCGTCGAGGTGGCCGAGGTGATCCGGCACGCGATCGAGACCGATGAGCCCGAGCTCCGTTACCTCGTGAGTTGGGGGGCTGCCGAGATGGTGGCCGGCCGCGACGCGATGAGTGCCGCCGACTGGGTGGGGCTCGGATCGATCGCCGATGACGCCGACTACGC
>JAFMMJ010000028.1 GCA_017859785.1 Ilumatobacteraceae bacterium | reverse complement strand
CACACGGGAAGATCCCCAACGCCGAAGCCCATGTGAGCACTGATCGGATGGTGATGGATCGGCACGTAATGGACCTGAACACCGATCCCCTGCTCCCGAAGCGCGCTGAACACCTCGGCACGCTTGTCGACCGCTATCGGAAACAGGTGGTACCCGTGACGCCAGCCATCGGGCGCGCCCGGCGGCAGTTCGACGGGGAGATTGGCCAGCTCACGGCGGTAGGTGAGCGCGATTTCGTTTCTGCGCTGGATGAACTCGTCGATCCGCTCAAGTTGGCTCGCGCCAAGCGCAGCCTGGATGTCAGTCATCCGATAGTTGAATCCGACCTCGGCAATGTCGTAGAACCATTCGCCCTGCTCCGGGCGCCGAATGATGCCATGAGACCGGAACCGACGGAGTCGAGCGGCAAGTTCGTCATCGTTCGTCGTCACTAAGCCACCCTCACCGGTCGTGATCGGCTTCACCGGATGCGTGGAGAAGCAGCACATGTCACTGTGCGCGCAGTTGCCGACTGGGCCATCAACCGTGTGCGCGCCGAGTGCGTGGGCGGCGTCTTCAATGACCACGCGGTTGCCCCGATCGAAGCCCGACAGGTCAACCGGCAGTCCGGCGTAGTGCACAGGCACCACCGCCGCGACATCAACGGGGACCAGCGCGAGATCGATATTCCATGTCGAGGCGTCGATATCGACGACTGTTGGCTCCGCGCCGACATAGCGAGCGCAGTTCGCGCTGGCCATAAAGGTCAACGGCGATGTGACCACCACATCACCGGGCCCGAGGCCAGCAGCAGCAGCCGCACCGTGAAGGGCCGCTGTGCCCGATGAGAAAGCAACCGCGTACCGCGCGCCGACGTACTCCGCTACGGCATCCTCGAAGCGATCGATCGCCGGGCCCTGCGTCAGCCAGTCACCGCGGAGAACCTCGGCGACGGCGTCGAGATCCTCCTGAGAGATCGACTGACGGCCGTAGGGGATCACGGCACGGTCGCGAGGAGTTGCCGGATCTCCTCGACATTCAAGAACCAGTCGTTCGAATCAGACTGGTAGGCGAAATCCTCAGCCACGACAGCGCCTGAATCAGCGGCGTCGACCTCATCCCAACCCTTCATCACCGGAAGGATCACATAGTGCTCCGGGTGCGCACGCGTGCGATGGGCATCGTTCGCTGAGATCATCTCCTCGTGGAGTTTCTCCCCAGGCCGAATGCCGATGATCTCCTGTTCGGCGTCCGGGGCGATGGCGGTCGCTAGGTCGACGATCGTGGTCGATGGAATCCTCGGAACGAAGATCTCACCGCCCTGCATCCGGTCGAATGAATCGACGACGAACTGCACCGCTTGGGGCAGCGTGATCCAAAAACGCGTCATCCGGTCATCGGTGATCGGCAGCTTGCCAGTAGAGGCGAGCTGGCGGAACAGCGGCACCACCGAACCTCGGCTTCCCACCACGTTGCCGTAACGCACCACCGAGAACCTCGTCGAACTTCCACCCACGTAGTGGTTTCCCGCGACGAAGAGTTTGTCGGAGCAGAGTTTCGACGCCCCGTACAGGTTCGCTGGGCTCGATGCTTTGTCGGTGGACAAGGCGATCACCCGATCGACGCCACAGGAGATGGCGGCGTTGATCACGTTCTCCGCGCCGAGGACGTTGGTGGCGATGCACTCGAAGGGGTTGTACTCCGCGGTGTCGACCTGCTTCATCGCAGCGGCGTGCACCACGACCTCGACGCCATTGAACGCCTGCTCAAGGCGAGCGCGGTCGCGGACATCACCGATGAACCAACGCAGCCTTGGATCGTCTCCGAGTTCCTGCCGGAGCTCGTACTGCTTGAGCTCGTCGCGGGAGAAAACCACGACTCGTCTCGGCTCGAAATCGGCGAGGAGGCGCCGAATGAACGCTTTGCCGAACGATCCGGTACCGCCAGTGACGAGGACGGATTTATCAGCGAGGTAGGTCATCGTTTGAACTCTCTGGGCTTAGCCCGGATCGGCGAGCCAACACTAACGGCCGGTCGACACCCATCGCCCTCAACGGGCGACCGGCTCCCGCTCGGATTCAATCCAGTCAGCCAGGACCGGGCTCGATTCGAAGCTGGTGATGAGCGCGTACCGCGGTTCCGACCCCGGGTGGACCACCACATGCCAAAGGCGCTGCGTATCGACGATGAACCGTGATCCACGGTGAAGGGGAACCCTCCGCTCGGTCGTCGGGTCGGGCAAGCCATCCTCTCCGCAATCCATGAGCAGCATGTAGCTGTCGGGGTTGTCGGTGAGTTCCACCCAGGTTCGCACCACCCACCCCTCTCCCTCGGGGTTGAAGCGGTTGTTGTCGTCTCGGTGCAACGAGCGGATCGCTGTATCTCGGTCCTGAGGTTCCAGTTTGATCACCCGAACCCGACCGAAGTTGGCCCCCACCCCATCGACGTAGTCGCGAAGGGTCGGAGCGATGTCGGCGTTCGACGTCCAGAGTGCGTCTTTGTCGGTCTTGCCCTTATCCCAGAATCCACGGCAGTCGAGCTCGCCGTCCGCTGAGGCCAACGGCGCGAAGTTCGTGTCTCCGCCGCTCTTCCAGTCCATGTACTCGAGTCCCATCCACTCAGCCTCTGGTACCTCGACCGGCATCGGGGAGAGCTCAACCACTCCGGTCTCCGCGAGAGCCGGCACCCGCCAGTGCTCGGTATCGAGGGGAATCGACACGCTCCAATGCTCGGCGGTGGGCCAGAACGCCATGAGGCGAGTCTACGAACGCGGCCCGCCCCTCGGGTGGGCACCCAGATCCGCGGTTTAGCCTTCGGAGGTCGACGGGGCGGCCGGATCAACCGTCGACGAGGTGGTCGTCGCCCCACCGAGGCGGATCTCATCGGGGATGGTGACGATGACCAGACCGCTCGGGATCTCAAGCATCTGCCCAACTTGGATGTCGTCGGCATCCTCCAGACCGTTGAGCGCGACGATCTCCGCCATGGGCACTTGGAAGTAGCCGGCGATCGCGAAGAGGGTGTCGCCGGGCTTCACCTCGTAGAAGTAGCGGTTCAGATCAGGCAGGGTCGTCGTGGTCGAAGTGGTCGTGGTCGTGCGGATCGGTGGAAGCTGACCGAGGGACTCCTCGGCGTCGAGCCCACATGAGGCAACCAGCAGTACCGACAGCGCGGCGAGGGTCAGCCGCGCTCCCGCGGCGACCGGCTTCTTGAGCGTCATCGTTCAACCATCCCGAGCCCAAGACTACGGCCACGGTCGTAGCCTCCCCCGGGTGGTCGACCAGCGAGTGTTCCCCGGGGCCATCGCCCCGGAGCGCGCCCACAGGGTCGATGCCGACGGGGTCGGAATCGCGGTGCACGAATGGGGCGCTGCGGACGATCCGGTGCTGATGCTCGTCCATGGTGGGGCCGACTTCGCCCGCACCTTCGACGTCCTCGCCCCTCGTCTCGCGGCCGCCGGGTTCCGCGTCGTCGCCTGGGATCAACGTGGCCACGGTGACTCCGATCACGCCCACCTCTACTCCTTCGATGCTGACCTCCGCGATGCCGCCAGCGTCTTCGACCATGTCGCTGGCCGCGCTCCCGTCGTGGTTGTCGGCCATTCGAAGGGCGGGGCGATCATGACCGCGCTCGCGGACGCGCACCCGTTCCGGTTCCGCGCCTTCGTCAACCTCGACGGCATCCCGTATCGCCGCCCAGGACCCGACGTACCTGAGCACCAGCGTGCTGGCGCGCTCGGAGCCGAACTCTCCTCTTGGCTTACCCATCGGCGTCGCACGGCGGGTAACCAGCGCCGTCCGGGCACGATCGCCGAACTCGCGGAGCGACGCGGGCAGATGAACCCACGTCTGTCGCCTGAGTGGCTTGAGTATCTGGTGACCGTGGGTGGTCGTCACGATTCCGACGGGTGGCGTTGGAAGCTCGATCCGTCGATGCGTCTCGGTGGATTCGGCCCCTGGCGACCCGAATGGGCCCTCTACCGGCTCGCGGGTCTCGCGGTTCCATTCCTCGGGGTGCTCGTCGGGGCCGAGGAGCCAATGGGCTGGGGCACTCGACCGGAGCATGTCGAGCGATTCATGCCGCGTCGGTCGCGCCTTGAGTACTTCGAGCAGTTCGGACACTTCGTCCACATCGAGCAGCCGGAACTCGTCTCAACCCTGATCCTCGACTTCCTCTCGGAGTCGCTGTGAACCAGACCATTTGGCTGTCGCACAACCGCATCCGCCTCGCTCTCCACCAGCTTCGCGAGGGAGACGGTCGACCGCTCCTGCTGCTACACGGGCTCGGCGAATCATCCGACCCGATCTTCAGCGCGCCTCTCCCCAACTGGCCGGGTCCGGTCATCGGACTCGACTTCACCGGACACGGGCTCTCGACAGTTCCCGCTGGAGGCGGTTACACCACCGAGATTCTCCTCGGCGACGCTGATGCCGCGGTCGAGCATCTCGGGACGGTGACCGTGCTCGGCAGGGGGCTCGGCGGCTACGTCGCCTTGCTACTCGCCGGAGCACGACCCGATCTCGTCATCGGGGCGATCATCGATGATGGCCCGGGGCTATCCGGCGGCCCGATCGAACCAACCTCGACGGCGGTGCTCTCCATCGGCGGTGACGGCACCGCCCCAGACCCGTACGCCCTTCTGGAACTTGGCCGCGATCTACGACCGGCGGATTACGCCGTCGACTTCGCGCGTCTGGCGACCGAGGCGAGCCCGATCGACGAGCCGATCACGGTGGTCGCGGAGTTTCGTCCCCCGTGGCTCACCGCAGTAGCCGCCGCGCCCGGTGTCGGGTCGGGGGACCTTGACGCAGCGCTTGCCCGTTACGCCCAACTCTAAAACCGCGAGGCTCAGGCGGCGCGATCGACGATGAACCCAGCAAGTTCGGTCAGAGGACCGATGGCCGACCCGTCGATCCGATCATCGAGGGCTGCAACGGCCTGCTCAAGCCGAAGGGTGATCGCCCCTTCGAGTTCGCTGAGAGCACCGGTCTCGACGATCACCTGCTGGATGTCGGCGATCTCGGAATCATCGAGGTCTGCGGCGCCGGCGCGCTCAAGCACCGCCTCCTGCTCGGGGGACGCATTGGCAAAGGCTCGCGCCATAAGCGGGGTGGGCTTCGATTCACGGAGGTCGCCGCCGACGGGCTTGCCGGTCAATGCCGGGTCGCCGAACACCCCGATGACGTCATCGCGCATCTGAAACGCCTCACCGAGCGGAAGTCCGTAATCGCTCAACGCGGAGTTCACCGTCGCCGACCCTCCGGCGAGGCTGGCACCGAGGTGCAGCGGGCGCTCGATGGAGTACTTCGCGCTCTTATAGCGGCAGATGCGTTCCGCTCGCTCAAGACTTCGATCACCGACTGCGGAACCGAGCACGTCCAGCAGCTGGCCGACATCGACCTCGATGCGGAGTTCATCCCACACCGCCCGAGTCTCCGCCGACTGCGCACCGAGAATCCGATCCGCGTAGACGCCTGCGAGGTCACCGACGAGGATGCCGATGCCCTCACCGAATCGCCGAGACTCGCCGGCCCAGCCGCCGGCCCGGTGACGCGCAGCGAAGACCTGATGAGTGGTCGGAGCGCCTCGTCGTGAGTCGGCGTCGTCGATGATGTCGTCATGGAACAGCGCTTGAGCGTGCAGCAGTTCGAGGGCCGCTCCGGCAAGCGCCACCGGAGAGTCGCCCCTCTCCGCCTCGGCGACTGCACCGCCGGCGGCGATGAAGCCCCAATGACAAAAGGCGGGCCGCAGGCGCTTCCCACCCGAGCGCACCAGGCGTGAAATCTCCCCGATCGGCTCAGCGAGAGCGGGATCGAGGTCGGCCCAACGGGCGGATTCGGCCTCGAGCAGGTCCTCGAGGATCGAGTCGACGCGGCTTGCGATGCCGCTCAACGACTCAGGGGGCGCTCCCATGCCCTTCAGGCTATGAGGCGCGGCTCACTGCTCGTCGGTCTCGAGCCCGGCGACCACTTCGTCGATCTGCATGCGCGCCGCTCCGATCCGCTCGCGGCAGGTGCCGATCAACTCCGCTGCCCGACGCACCCGCTCGGCGAGTTGGTCGACATCGACGTCTGCCGACTCGAGTTGCTCGAGGATGTCGTCGAGTTCAGCGAGGGCCTCGGCGTAGGTCGTCGGTTGCTCAGCCATCTCGCTCCACCTCGTCCACCGTACTCACCACGACGCCGTCGGCGAGCCGGGTGCGCAAGGTCGCGCCGCTCGCCACATCGGCCGTTGAACGCACGATTCGTCCATCGGGCCCGGTCGAGATGCTCCAGCCACGCTGCAGGAGTCGGCTCGGATCGAGCAGTCCTCGGCGCCGCTCGCGGTCATCGAGTTGCCGTTCCGCTGCGAGCGTTGCAGCACCGGCTGCTCGGGTGAGCCGCTGGCTCGCTCGGTCGAAACGGTTCGTCTCGTCGTCGAGTCGACGCCGGACCGCTGACACCCGTCGAGCGCGGCTCGCCAGTCGTTCATCGGAACGTGAGACGGCGACGTGGGTTTGCCTGGCCACCCGTTGCGCGGTCGACATGAGTGACACTCCGGCGCCGTCGAGGCGGGCCGTGGAGAGCCGGACGATGTCGACCCACGCGTTCTCGGCGCGCGAGACGTACTCACCCACCATGTCGACGATCGCCCCAGCGCAGGCCGTCGGTGTTTTCCACGCTCGGCCGGCCACCTCGTCGGCGACACTGCGGTCGATCTCGTGGCCGATGCCGGTGAAGACCGGGATCGGTGAGGTCGCGATCGCTCGAGCGATCCCCTCGGCATCGAAGGCGGCGAGGTCGTTACGTGATCCACCACCGCGAATGACGACGATCAGATCCACGCCCCGACGACCGAGCGACCGAATCGCGGCCGCCACCATCTCCTCGGCCTCGTCACCTTGCACCCGCGCGTCGATGGCTGAGACGTCGAACCCGAACCCGCTGCGCTCCAGCTCGTTGCAGAAGTCGTGCCAGGCGGCCGACCCGACGCTCGTGACCAACCCGAGTCGCATTGGCGCCACCGGTAACGGCAACCGACGGTTGGCCTCGATGAGATCCTCGGCGAGGAGTCGTGCGAGCAGTGCTTCGCGGGCGGCGCCGATATCGCCGATGGTGAACTCTGGATCGATGTCGCTCAACTTCAGACCGAGACGCCCGGTTGGGGGATACACGTCGAGGGTGCCGAAGACCCTCACCCGAGTGCCATCGGCGAGTTCGAGTCGGCTTCGACGCAGGATCGGTGTGATGGTCCGCTTGACGTTCGCGAACAACTGGACGTTGAGCACCGCCTTGCCGTCCGCGCTTTCCTCAACGAGCGTGAAGTAGGTGTGGGGTCCCCGGTCGACGAGACCGGAGATCTCACCGACAACCCACACTCCCGATCCGAAGCGATCGCGAAGGGAGTCGTTGATCGCCGCGGTCAGTTCGACGACGCCATAGGTCGTGTCGCTCATGAACCGATCACCAAGGGCGCGACGCGCCGTGAAGCCCGGACATCGGCTCCTCCGACCACCACCGGCCACTGAATCGCCAGACGGTCGATCCGCGGTCCGTGGTGACGGGCGCTGTCGGACGTGGCCAGAGCGCCTCGACTGCGGCGACGATTGCAGCCGCCTCCTCGGCGCTCGGGGCCGGACGAATCGCGTCGGCGACCACGATCGGACCGCTCACAATGGAACGTTCCCGTGCTTACGTTTCGGCAAGTCCTCCCGCTTCGACCGGAGGGCTCGGAGCCCAGCGATGACCTTCCGGCGGGTCTGCGAGGGTTCGATCACATCGTCGACGAATCCGCGCTCGGCTGCCGCGTAGGGGTTGGCGTACCGCTCCGTGTATTCAGCGACCAGTTCCGCCCGTCGAGCGACGGGGTCGGCCGCCTGCTGCAGTTCTCTGCGGTAGACGATCTCTACAGCTCCCTGCGGGCCCATCACCGCGAGTTCAGCCGACGGCCAAGCGAAGGCGAGGTCGGCGCCAACCGACTTTGAGTTCATCACCACATACGCCCCGCCGTAGGCCTTCCGGGTGATGACCTGGATTCGAGGAACGGTGGCCTCGCAGAAGGCGTAGAGCAGTTTCGCTCCGTGGCGGATGATGCCGTCGTGCTCCTGGTTGACGCCGGGCAAGAAACCGGGGACGTCGACGAACACGACGAGCGGGATGTTGAAGGCGTCGCAGGTGCGCACGAATCGCGCGGCCTTCTCGGACGACTCGATGTCGAGCACTCCCGCGAAACTCATCGGCTGGTTGCCAACGATGCCGACCGTCTGACCGTCGAGCCGTGAGAAGCCGCAGATGATCGATTTCGCCCAGTGGGGGAAGTACTCCATGAACTCGCCGTCATCGACGACCGACCGGATGACCTCGTGCATGTCGTAGGGCTGGTTCGGGCTGTCCGGCAGGAGATCGTTGAGTTCGGGGCAATCACGGTCGGGGTCGTCGGTCTGCTCGCCTGCTGGCGGATGCTCCATGTTGTTGGCCGGCAGGAACGACAGCAGGTACTTCACCTCGTCGAGGCAGGCCTGCTCGTCATCGCTGACGAAGGTGGCCACGCCCGACTTCGAGGCGTGACTCATCGCGCCGCCCAGTTCCTCGAGGGTCACGTCGGCTCCGGTGACGGTCTTCACCACGTCGGGGCCGGTGATGAACATGTGTGATGACTCGCGCACCATGAAGATGAAGTCGGTCATGGCCGGCGAGTAGACGGCGCCACCGGCGCATGGCCCGAGGATCACCGAGATTTGCGGGATGACACCGGAGGACTTGACGTTGCGGTGGAAGATTCCGCCGTAGGAGGCGAGAGAGACGACGCCTTCTTGGATGCGGGCTCCGGCACCATCGTTGAGGCCGATCATCGGGGCGCCGGTGCGCAGCGCGAGGTCCATGACTTTGTGGATTTTCTCGGCGAACACCTCTCCGAGAGCTCCGCCGAACACGGTGAAGTCTTGGCTGAAGACGAACACCTTGCGACCATCGATCGTTCCCCAGCCGGTGATGACACCATCGGTGTAGGGGTGCTCCTCGAGCCCGGCCGCGTGAGCGCGGTGGCGAGCGAGCATGTCGAGTTCGTGGAAGCTGCCTTCGTCGAGCAGGTAATCGATGCGCTCGCGGGCGAGCATCTTGCCCTTCGAGTGCTGGCGTTCGACGGCCCGTTCACTGCCGGCGTTGAGGGCCGCTTCGCGGCGCTCTCTCAGCTCCTCGAGTCTGGCGCGCATCATGCTCACCGAAGCGACGCTAGTTGGTCGCCCGACACCCCGGGTGGGTCGCGCTCAGGGGGTCGTCGTGTCGGGTGTGGTCGTCTCGCCCGTGCCGTCGGCGGCGATCGTGGTCGGCACGATGGTCGATCCGGTCGTCCCAACGATGCTGGTCGGTACGGCTGGCAGGGTGGTCGATGAGGTCGGCGTGGAACCGTCGGCCTCGTAGATCATGACGGCTCCGTTCGCGACCGCGGTGAGCCCGGTCTCGAAGGAGACGGTCACCGTGACCGTCCAGGTTCCCGCCACGTCGAAGGGAAGGCCGGTTCCGAGCGGGAGCCGGGCGACTCCCCGGCCGGAGAGCGGGATGTCCTGGATGGTGCCCCGCCCGTAACTGCCGATCTCGGGATCGAACTCGACGACGAGATCGGTGATCGGGGCGGGTGTCTCGATGACGACCACTTCGAGTCCGTTCAGTCCGACGCCGGATGGGTCGAGTGACACCTCGGCGATAAATCCTGAGGCGGCGTCCTCGATCGGCACGGTCACCGCGTAGGTCATCTCGGGGATCAGCGAGACCTTCGGTGGATTCATCGAGAGGAGCCAGCCGCTGAAGGCGAGGACCACCACACCGATGAGGGCCTCGGTTCCGAAGGTGCGCCGGAACCGCTCGGCGTGCGCAGCCGACATCGTCTCGCGTCGGGCGAGTTTGCTGTTGATCACCGACCTCGCTCCGATGGCGACGAAGGCCATGGCGATCACAGCGATCGACTTCACGACGACGACTCGACCGTACGAGCTGTTGAGCACGGCGCCTCCGACGAGGCGATAGGTCTGAGCGACGCCGCTGATCACGGCGACCACCAGCGCGGTGGTGGCGATTTGGGTGTAGTTGCGGGTCGCCTTGACCAGGTCGGCCGGACCGGGGCCGGCGAGCACGACTCGTCCGACGAGCACCGCCCCGCCGAACCAGATGCCGACCGAGGCGATGTGGATGAGGTCGATCACGATGCCGAGGGCGACAAGATCACCTTCGAGGCGGGAGAAGGCCATGGTCGCGGCCGCGGCGGTCGGAAGGGTGATGGCGAGCGCCTGCGAGCCAGGTTCGTTGATCCGCTCGGGGTAGACGGCGATCCAGAGGCAGCCGGCCACGAGCACGAGACGCGCTACTGCGGCTCGACCCGGCCATCCCGATTGGAAGAGGTCCATCCACGAGAACGGGCTGAGCGCGGCGCCGAAGGAGTTGGATGTGAAGTCCGCGGTGAGCGCTGCTACGTACAGCACCGTGCCGATGAGAGCAACCGTCCATGTCGCGATCATGAAGCGCTGCGTGACGGTGTAGAGGGGTCCTTCCGGCCACACCAAGGCGATCATCGCCGCCGATCCGAAGAGAATGAGCACGGCGACACCAGAGATGAGCCGGCCGAGCCATACGGCGCCGCCGGTGGATCCAGTCGACCGGACGGCGTCGGTCTCTGCGGTTGACACCGGCACCGCGGGAACGGTGATGTTGGTTGCCTGCTCAGTGGAATTTCCGGCCACCACGGAGTCAGCAGCGACGGAGAACGCGATGAGATCGGTGGCGATCGGCTGGTTGAGGTCGTCGCGGAGGAGCCAGGTGATCGTGCAGGCCCCTTTCGGGAACGGGGAGAGCACTTCGACGGTGAACGTCACGTCGTCATCGGCGAGCTGGGGGATGCCGGTGCTCTGAGGTTGGGCCGGGACACCGCAGCCGACGGCCACGGTGAACGACTCGTCGGCGTCGACCGGTTGCTGGAAGGCGAATGTCATAAACGCCGGTGACGTGCCGAGCGTCGCCCCGTCCGACGGACTTGAGGCTGCGAGTTCGTTCGAGCCGCTCTGAGCGGCTGCCGGCGACCCGGGTGCGACGAGCGCGATCCCGAGAGCGATGACGACCCCGACCAAGCGGACCATGAGGCCGAGCGGACCGCGCGTTCGGCGACCCCGCAGGGGCGACTCGGCGGCGGTGGCGATCACGCACTCACGGTAGTCATGGCTCCGTCACAGGGACCGGCATCCCGTCGGGCTGGGTGCGCACCTCCGACCTAGTGTGGGCAAATGGCCACCCAGTCGCTCTATCGCCGGTACCGGCCGCGACGATTCGCCGAGTTGAAGGGTCAGGAGCATGTTGTCCGCGCGCTCCGCGAGGCGGTCCGCACCGGCCGCGAGGGGCAGGCCTATCTCTTCAGTGGCCCACGGGGCACGGGCAAGACGACGACGGCGCGAATTCTGGCGAAGGTCCTGAACTGCACCGCCCCCGTCGACGGTGAGCCGTGCTGTGAGTGCGAGTCCTGCGTCTCAGTGGAGCGGGGCACGAGTTACGACGTTCACGAACTTGACGCCGCGTCCAACAACTCGGTCGAGGACGTCCGCAGTCTGATCGACAAGGTGTCCCTCGCGACGCCCGGTCGGCACAAGGTGTACATCCTCGACGAGGTGCACATGCTCGGTCCGGGGGCGTCCGCGGCCCTTCTGAAGGTGCTCGAGGAACCACCTCCTCACGTCGTGTTCGTGCTTGCGACCACCGACCCCCAGCGCCTCAAAGACACGATCCGCTCGCGCACCCAGCACCTTCAGTTCCATCTGCTGCCCTCCGACACGTTGGCTGAGCATCTGCGTTGGGTCGCTGACGACGCGGGAATCGATATCGACCCATCGGTCATCGACGCGGCGCTCGAACAGGGCGGTGGCTCGGCCCGCGATTCGCTCTCGGCCCTCGAGTTGTTGGCCGCGACCGGCGGAGACGTCTCCGACCACATCGATCTCGATGAGTTCGTGGCGGCGTTCACCGATTCGGACACCGGTCGAGCGCTCGCTGCGGTCGCCCACGCCGTCTCAATGGGTCACGACCCCCGAACGCTGACCGAGCACCTCCTTCGACACCTCAGAAACTTGTTCCTGTCGCTCATGGCGCCCGAGCTCGTGCAGGTGCGTCACGACCGCCTCGACGAGTTGGCCTCGCTCGCGCGCGGCCTGGGCGCGGCCGGCCTCGTCCGTTCGATGGAGCGTCTTGGTCAGGCCCTTGTCGAGATGCGATTCGCTCCCGACCCGCGGATCATGTTGGAGATCTCGCTCGTTCAACTGACCCGCGACGACTCCGGTGATGACACAGCGTCGCTTCTCGCTCGGCTCGAACGGCTCGAACGGGCGGTTCGCGATGGCTCCCCGCGTGCCGCTGAGCCGGCTGCTCCGGTCGACCCCGAAACCGGCAAAGCGGTTCTCGGCGGTCGAGCGCGACGGTCGAGCGAGCCGAAGGCGACCCCACCGGCGGCAACGAAGGAAACGGCTTCCCCCACTACCCCTGCTGAGGCGCCACCCACCGAGAATGGCCCCGAGGCGACGACGGCAGCACCTGCACCCAACGCCTCAGAGGCGCCACTCGATCTCCGTCGAGTGATCGAGGTCTGGGACGCAAGCGTCCGCGCCAGCCTCAAGCCGCTCGTCCGCGCGCTCTTCTCCGCCGGGGAGTTCGTCGCTTTCGACCCTCCATCGACCGCGCGTTTCAGAGCACCGAACCCCGCGCACGGCGCTCGCTGCGCCGCCCACCTCTCGGAGGTCGCCGCTGCCCTTGGTCGAGCGGTCGGCTCCGAGGTGAACATCGTGCTCGACGATGCCCCGGAGGCGCCGACAACCGCTGCCTCACCCGCCGAGGAGATCACAGAGGAACCGGTCGATCCGGCGGAGTTGGTGGATGTGCCGCCCTCGGACGTTCCCACCGCTGTCGATTCGATCACACGCGCCTTCCCGGGCGCCCAGGTTGTCGAGAGGACCGACTGATGGCGGGTGTCTACACCCCTCCCGTGCAAACCCTTATCGACGAACTTGGTCGGCTACCGGGTGTCGGACCGAAGTCCGCGCAACGCATCGCGTTTCATCTGCTCAAAATTCCTGCCGCCGACGTCGAGCGGCTCGCCTCCGCGATCCACGAGGCGAAGGAGCGGGTGAGGTTTTGCGAACGCTGCTTCAACGTCGCCGAGGCGACGCTCTGCCCGATCTGCTCTGACGAACGGCGCGACGGCACCATCCTGTGTGTCGTCGAGGAGTCCCGAGACATCGTGGCCCTTGAGCGCACCGGCGAGTTCCGCGGTCGCTACCACGTTTTGCTCGGCTGCATGAATCCACTCGAGGGGATCGGCCCTGAGCATCTCAAGATCAGAGAGTTGGTTGATCGACTCAAGGGAGAGCCGGTCGAGGAGATCGTCATCTGCACCAACCCGAACACCGAGGGTGAGGTGACGGCGATGTATCTCGCGCGACTCCTGACACCGCTCGGCCTTCGCGTCACCCGCCTTGCGAGCGGACTCCCGGTCGGCGGGGATCTCGAGTACGCCGACGAACTGACCCTCGGGCGAGCCTTCGAGGGCCGCCGCGCCGTCGAGTCCTGAGGCGACCGCGTCGCGGATTCAGATCGTGCGGACGATCAGCGCGTCGCCCTGACCGCCACCGCCACACAGCGCCGCGGCACCCACCCCGCCCCCTCGACGACGGAGTTCGTGCAACAGGGTGAGCGCGAGACGGTTCCCGCTCATACCGATCGGGTGCCCAAGGGCAATCGCCCCGCCATTGACATTGACATTCTCCGGGTTGAGGCCGAGGTCGGCGGTCGACGCGATGCCGACAGCGGCAAACGCCTCGTTGATCTCGACCAGATCGAGATCGTCGACTCCGAGGTCGGTTCGGGCGAGCGCGGCTCGGATCGCGTTCGAGGGCTGGAGAAGCAGCGACGGGTTGTCCGGGCCGGCGACCATGCCGAACGAGACGAACTCTCCGAGGCTCTCAACCCCCCGTCGGTCGGCTTCTGCCTCGCTCATGAGCACGAGGGCGGATCCTCCGTCGGAGATCTGGGAGGCGTTCCCAGCGGTGATGGTTCCCGACGGGTCGAAGGCTGGTCGCAGGCCTCCGAGGCTGTCAGTAGTGGTGTCGGCTCGGATGCCCTCGTCCTCGGTGACCACCACGGCGTCTCCGCGGCGCTGCGGCACGGCGACCGGCGCGATCTCCTCGGCGAGACGACCGTTCTTCGTGGCGTCGGCGGCTCGCTCGTGGGAGGCGGCGGCGAACTCGTCTTGAGCGGCACGGCTGATCGATCCCGCCGTGTACCGCTCGGTGCCGGTGCCCATCAGGCAGGCATCGAAGGCGCACCACAGTCCGTCGTGGACGATCGCGTCGCGAAGTTCCGAGTCGCCGTAGCGGATGCCAGAGCGGGCCGCCGGGAGCAGGTGGGGGGCGTTGGTCATCGATTCCATACCGCCGGCCACGACGATGTCGGCGTCGCCCGAGGCGATCATCTGATGGGCGAGGTAGATCGCGTTGAGGCCCGAGAGACAGACCTTGTTGACATTGACGGAGGGGACGCTCATCGGGATCCCGGCCTTGGCGGCCGCCTGCCGGGCGGGCACCTGACCTTGCCCGGCCATGAGCACCTGCCCCATGATCACGTGGTCGACATCGGCGGGGTCGACGCCGGCGCGTTCAAGAGCAGCCGCGATGGCGGCTCCGCCGAGGTCGGCGGCCGACAGTGAGCTGAAGGCACCGCTCAACTTGCCGATCGGGGTGCGGGCTCCGGCGACGATTCGCGTGGTCATGCGAGAACCGTAGTGGTCTCCGCGGTCGGCGTCGCCCTCGGAACTCCGCCTCGCATGGCGAAGTTACCGACTGGTACGGTCCCGTCATGACGACCACAGCCATCCGTGACGCCGTGCTCGCCGGCGCCTCTGGCGAGGATCTCGCCAACCTGCCGATCCCCGAGTCGTATCGTGCGTCGTTCGTCCGTCGAGACGAGGTCGACATGTTCGAGGGTGTCGCCTCCGAGGACAAGGATCCGCGCCGCGCCCTGCATGTCGACGAGGTCGCGACACCTGAGTTGGCCCCCGACGAGGTGTACCTCGCCGTGATGGCCTCCTCGATCAACTTCAACACCGTCTGGTCGTCGATCTTCGAACCACTGCCCACCTTCGGATTCCTCGATCGCCTCGCTCGCGAGTCTGAGTGGTCGGCGCGGCATCGCCGCGATGAGCACATCCTCGGCTCCGACGCCTCCGGTGTCGTGTTGCGGGTCGGTTCCGCGGTGCGCAACTGGAAGCCGGGCGACCGTGTCACGGTGCACTGCAACCACGTCGACGATCAAGACCCCTCAGCGCACGACGACTCGATGCTCGCGAACAACCAGCGGATCTGGGGTTTCGAGACGAACTTCGGTGGTCTCGCCGATATCGCGGTGGTCAAGGCGAATCAGTTGATGCCGAAGCCCACCCACCTCTCTTGGGAGGAGGCGGCGGTGAACGCGCTGTGCAACTCGACCTCCTATCGCATGCTTGTCAGCGACAACGGTGCCCGCATGAAGCAGGGTGACTCGGTGCTCATCTGGGGGGCGACGGGCGGTATCGGGGGCTACGCCGTCCAGTACGTGCTGAACGGTGGCGGCACGCCGATCGGCGTCGTCTCCTCTCCGGAGCGCGCCGCACTGCTTGAGGCGATGGGGTGCGAGGCGATTATCGATCGTCGAGCCGAGGGGTACCGCTTCTGGTCCGATGAGCACACTCAGGACGAGTCCGAGTGGCGGCGCTTCGGCAAGAAAATCCGAGAGCTGACCGGCGAGGATCCCGACATCGTCTTCGAGCACCCGGGCCGCTCCACCATGGGCGCGTCGGTGTTCGCGGTTCGGCGGGGCGGCACCGTGGTCACCTGCGCCGCGACCTCGGGCTACATGGTCGAGTTCGACAACCGTCACCTCTGGATGAAGTTGAAGCGCGTTCTCTCATCCCATTTCGCGAACTACGCGGAGGCTTGGGCGGCGAACCGGCTCATCGATCAGGGCCGAATCCAGCCGCTGCTCTCACGAGTGCACACCCTCGACGAGGTCGGCGAGGCCGCGCGCGCCGTCCATCGCAATGAGGTCGAGGGAAAGGTCGGTGTGCTCTGTCTCTCCCCCGAGGAGGGCCTCGGAGTTGACGACCCAGAGAAGCGGGAGCGAATCGGCGAGGACCGCATCACCGTGGTTCGGAGACATTCGACCTGAGGTCGAGGCCGAGGAACGAGCCCCGTTCGGGCAGACTGTTGGGATGATCCTCACCGAGATCGATCACGTCGCCATCGCGGTCAACGACCTGGAGGCCGCGATCGCCTATTACGAGCAGGCCTTCGGCGCGACCGTCGCCCACCGCGAGGTCGTCGAGAGCGACGGTGTCGAGGAGGCGCTGCTCGCCGTCGCCGAGAGTTACGTGCAGTTGCTCACGCCCACTCGTCCCGACTCACCGGTAGCGAAGGCGATCGAGAAGCGAGGTGAGGGGCTCCATCACATCGGCTATCGGGTCGACGACTGCGCTGCGGCCCTTGAGTCGATGGTGGCCGCGGGAGCGCGCGCGATCGACGCGGCGCCCCGACCGGGAAGTCGCGGAACGACCGTCGCCTTCATCCATCCGAAGGGCAGCTTCGGAACGCTGATCGAACTCGTCCAGGAGTGATCGCGCGGGCGCCGTCCGCCCTAGGACGGACATGACCGACGACCGACTACTCCGACCGTCCGCTGTCCTGTGGGACATGGACGGCACGCTCGTCGACACCGAGCCCTACTGGATCGCCGCCGAGCGTCGTCTCGTCGCCGAGTACGGGCGTGACTGGCCCGATCACCATGCCCACGCGATGGTGGGTTTCGATCTTCGCGACTCGGCCGCCTACATGATCGAGCACGGAGGCATCGATGATCTCGCTCCGGAGCAGATCATCGAGCGCCTACTCGACGATGTGATCGAGTCGGTCCGACAGCGGATTCCGTGGCGACCGGGAGCCCGCGAGCTGCTGGCGGCGCTGGTCGCCGACGGCGTGCCGTGCGGGCTGGTCACGATGTCGTGGCGTCGGTTCGTCGACCCGATCCTCGACGCCCTTCCGGCCGGCTCCTTCTCCGTGGTCGTCTGCGGAGACGACGTGACTCGAGGAAAGCCCGATCCGGAGCCCTACCGGCGCGCGGCCGAACTGCTTGGCGTAGACCCGTCGGACTGCATGGCGATCGAGGACTCCCCGACCGGCGTCGCGTCCGCGGTCGCGGCGGGATGTGTCACGGTTGGAGTACCGAATGTCGCCGACCTCTCCTCCACCCGGGGCGCCGCGATCGTCCCGAGTCTGATCGACGTCGATCTGGCGGGTATCTGGGAGTCGACTCGACGCCCGTCACCGGCCCGTCGACGGGTCACCCTCATCGCGCTCATCGCGGTGGCCCTGGCTCTCGTCGGGGCGACCTTCGTCCTCGGCGGCGAGGATGCGCCGGTCGCTCCTCCGGGTGAGATCGCGCTTGACGTGTGGGCGCCCTATTGGACTCTCGACGACACCCTCGCCGACCCCGGTATTGAGGACCGACTCGGCCTGCTCCGCGAGGTGTCACCGTTTTGGTTCTCGGTCGACGGGACCGGCAACGTGATCGTCGACTCGAACACCCCGACGTCGGAGGCCGATCGCCTCATCGCGCTCGTGTCACGATCGTCAGCCCGCCTCGTCCCGTCGATCATCGACCATCTGCCGGGCGGCGCGATGGCCGCGCTGCTCGCCGATGAGTCGCGACGCTCGCGCCACGTCGAGCGCATCGCCTCGTTCGCCGAGGAGTTGAACGCTGACGGCATCGACATCGACTACGAGCAGTTCGCCTTCGCCGACGACCCATCGACCTGGCCCTCCACCTCACCCGCTTGGGTCACCTTCATCGCTGAGCTCGCCGACGCCCTGCACTCCGACGGTCGGACACTGACCGTCTCGGTGCCGCCGGTGTACGACGTAACCACCACCGGGGAGATCGGCTACTGGGTCTACGACCATGGGGCCATCGCGGAGCACGTGGATGCGATCCGGTTGATGGCGTACGACTTCTCAACCTCGAGCGCCGGCCCGGTGGCGCCGCTCGACTGGACACGCGATGTCGTCGACGGCGCCCTGAAAGCTGTGCCGGTGGAGCATCACGCCAAACTCGTCCTCGGCATCCCTGCCTACGGTTACAACTGGGTTGTCGCCACCGACGGCACCTGCCCCGCTGACGCGCCACGGCGCACCGGGGTGACGCCAGCGTCGATCGACGACCTGATCGCGAGGCGGGGTGGGGCTCCGGTCTACGACGCCATCAACGGTGAGTGGACCTACTCCTATGACCTCGAGGTCTCCGATGCCACCACGAGTTGCGTTCAGCGCCGGGAGGTCAGGTGGATCGATGCCGAAGGGGTCCGAGACCGGGTGCATATCGCGCGGCGGGCCGGCCTCGGCGGGGTGTCGCTCTGGGCGTTCGGCTACGACGATGCGGAGGTCTGGTCCACCTTGGTGTCGTCATTGGCAGATGAGGTGCCCACCGAGACCACGGTGGCTTCATGAGAGACGGACTCGACTCGCTGCTCGGTGCCCTCGATGACCCGGCTCTCGTCGACGCCGTCTTCTCCTCGCGTGGCAACCGTCGGGTTCGTCTTCGTCGGGTCGATCTGCATCGCGGCCGCCAGATCCAGTTCGAGTTCAGCGACGGTTCGACCACGACCGTGGAGAACGTCGACCCAACGACGATCGGCGAGCGGGTGGAGGCGCTGCTCGACGAGGGTTTCCGATCGGTGTTCGTGCGACTCGCCGATCGCTCGGAGCAGTACACGCTCTCCAAACGCGGTCGCCTGTTGCGCGCGCTTCACCGAGGCACCACTGCGGCACCCGACACCGGCCATGACCGTCAGCCAGCGCGCTCGGTTCCCGAGGACGCGCCTTTTCTCGTCGAACTCGGCCTCACCGGGCGAAACGGTCGAGTCAAAGCGGCGGCGCGCGACAAGTACCTCCAGGTGGTCCGCTTCGTCGACATCCTCGACACCACGCTCGACGGTCTGAAGGACGGGGACGGCGGCGTCGATGTGGTCGACCTCGGCTGTGGGGCAGGAGTGTTGACGATGGCGGCCCATCACCATCTCTTGAGCCGTGGATGGACACCCCGGACGGTCGGAGTCGATCTGAAGTCCGACCTGCTCGATCGACTGAACGCCTCAGCGCGCCGTCTCGCGGAGCAACACTCGGGCTGGGCGGGACTGCGATTCGACGCGGGTTCGATCGCCGACTGGCGACCCGAAAGCGGGAGGGAACCCGATCTGGTCATCGCTCTGCACGCCTGCGATACCGCCACTGACGACGCGCTCGCGGCCGCGGTCGGCTGGTCGTCGCAGATCATCCTCGCCGCACCGTGCTGTCAACACGATCTGCAAGCGCAACTCGATCGCCGCACCACGCCACCCGGGTTTGAGGCTCTCGTTCGCCACGGCATCGTCCGTGAGCGCCTCGGCGACCTGCTGACCGACACGGTGAGGGCGGATCTGCTCGCGGCTCGCGGCTATCGGACCGATGTCATCGAGTTCGTGGCCGGGGAGCACACCGCGAAGAACCTCATGATCCGCGCGACCGCCGGTGCTGCCCACGACAGCGCTGCTGCTGCGAGAGTCGATGATCTGGTGACCCGCTGGGGTGTCCGACCGGCACTCATGGACCGGTTCGAACGGGACGCGATCTGAGGTCAGGTCGACGCTGAGGCGTCAGCCTCGCCGACTCGGCCCCTGCCGCCGATCAAGTTCACGGTGATGATCGCGAGGAACGCGATCATCGCCATCAGGGCGAGTGATACAAAGCCGAACGATCGGAACCACACATCCGAGCAAGCAGGTCCCGTCGCGGCGCACGCGCCGGAGTCGAGGCCCGGGTTCCATTCGATCGCGTAGTGGTACGCCGATACCAGCGACCCGAGGGCCGCGATCGTGACCACATGCCAGCGGACCTCGCGTCCTCCGCGGATCATCCAGACGATGCCGATCACCGCGATCGGATACATGGCGATCCGCTGAAACCAGCAGAGGCGGCACGGGATGTAGCCCGCGACCTCCGAGAAGTAGAGCGATCCGAGCGTCGCTCCGCCCGCGAGGAGCGCCGTGAGGGTGGCCCGCGTATCGGCCACGAGATCAATCACCGCTCGGCCACGACCGCTCAGGGCGATCAACCAGATCGCCACCGTCGCCACGGCGACCATCACGGCGAGCGTCGCGCTCAACAACTCGACGGTCGCGACATCCACGGCATCAGTTTGCCCGAGCCGCTCGACAGGCCCACACGAGAGGCCGCAAGTAGGGTTGGGGTATGCAGGAGTTCTCATCTGTGACCGTGCCAGCCGGTGAGGCAACGTCGCTCACCGACGTGTTGAACGCGCGCTCGGCTGAGGGCTGGACGGTGGTGTCCATCGTTCCGGCCGCGCAGTCGATCGTCGCCTACCTGTCACGACCGAGCGGTTCCCCGACGGTGGCCAGCGCTTCAGTTGCGTCCGCGAGCGCCTCGCTCAGTCCAGAACCTGCGTCCGCGGCCCCGGCGTCCAGCCCATCGGCGAACCCATCGCCGACGGTGTCGCCCACCCCCGCATCCTCCTCGGTGGTGGATTCCTCTCCCGCTCCAGCGGTCCCCTCCGGCTGGTATGCCGACCCCTCAGGCCGGTTCGAGATCCGTTACTGGGATGGCGAGAACTGGACCGAGCACGTCTCTCGCGGCGGTCAGCAGTCGACCGATCCTCCCGTGGCCTGAGGTGCGCGCGACCTCCATCGGCCACGCCGGCATCCTCATCGAGAGTGATGCCGGCTCGATCCTGTGTGATCCGTGGTTCGATCCGGCGTTCTTCGCCTCGTGGTTCGTTTTCCCGCGCAATGACCGCCTCGATACCGATCTTCTCGACCGGATAGAGCGCGCCGATTACCTCTACGTCTCCCATCTCCACGGCGATCACCACGACGAGTCATGGCTCCGCCGCCACCTTCGCCGAGATATCCCCGTCCTGCTGCCCGACTACCCGACGGGTGAGCAACGTCGACGCATGGAGGCTCTTGGTTTCACCGAGTTCATCCGCACTGCCGATGGAGTCGAACTCGAGTTGCGACCTGGTCTCAGTGTGGCCATCCACGTCGAGACGTCGATCACCGATGGACCGGGAGGCGACTCAGCGATCGTGGTGTCCGATGGTGTGTCGCGCATTGTGAACCAGAACGACTGCCGGACGACCGATCTCGCGGCGCTCGCCTCGCATGGCCCAGTGGATCTCCACTGGCTGCAGTACTCCGGTGCCATCTGGTACCCGATGGTCTACGAGATGCCCGAGGCCGAGAAACTCGATCTCTGCCGCGCGAAGGTCGAGAGCCAAGGGGCGCGCGCGATGCGCTATGTCGAATCGATCGGGGCTCGCGCGATCGTGCCGAGCGCCGGCCCACCGGTGTTCCTCGATAGCGATCTCGCGCATCTCAACATGATCGAGGGCGACGAGGCCTCCATCTTTCCCGACCAACGATGGTTTCTCGAGCGGCTCTCCGCCAACGGTCACGCCGGGATCCTCGCCGTGCCGGGCACGACGATCGAGGTGACACCGTCGGCGATCGACGTCACTCATCCAATGAGCGACTCCGATATCGACGCGATCTTCTCCAACAAGGCCACCTATCTCGACGCCTACCGCGCTGACTGGGCGACGTGGCTCGAGGAGCAACATGCCTCGTGGCGTCGTCCTCGAACGGATCTTGTCGGCGCTCTCACCGACTGGTGGGTTCCGCTCATGGAGTCGGCGCCGACCGTTTGCTCCGCAATCGGTGCGCCCTGTGTCATCCGCACCGACGATCTCGACATCCTCATCGACTTCCCGAATGCGCGGGTCGTCGACGCACGGGATCGTCCCGATGCCGTTCCGGGATTTCGTTTCGACATCGGCCGTGACCTGCTCGAGACCGTTGTCGCCGAACGCGCCGTCGACTGGTCGAATTCGCTACTGCTCTCGTGCCGCTTCACCGCCTGGAGGTCGGGCGACTACAACGAGTACCTCTACAACTTCCTGAAGTCACTCTCCGTCGAGCGCATGCGCCGCACCGAAGCCGAGGCGGTGGCCAAGCGCCGAGGCGACGACGATGACATCGACGATGAGATCGAGATCGGACCGTTCATCGTTCAGCGGAAGTGTCCACATCGGCGCGCCGATCTCTCGGTGTTCGGAGAGATCGACGGTGATGATCTGGTGTGCACCTTGCACGGATGGCGATTTGACACCACCACCGGTGAATGTCGAACGAGCGGCGACCATCCGCTCAGGATCCGGCGGGCGAGCGAGAACTCGAACGCCTGACCGGGGTTCGCTCAGCGCCGCCTGAGGAAGGCGGGCGGCTCACCGAAAAGGGTGATCGCTTGACGGAGCGGTACGAGATCGGCGCGCTGATGCTGCTCGACATGCTCGGCGAGTTCATGGAGCCGCTGACGAGCCTCGTCGAGTTCCCGTCGGGTGGCCTCGAGTTCGGCCTCGAGTTGCATGACCCGTCGGATTCCCTCGAGGTTCATTCCCTCCTCGGCGAGCTCGGAGATTCGGCGCAAGATGTCGATGTCGTAGTCGCTGTATCGACGGTTGCCCCCGTCGGTGCGCGCCGGTTGGACGAGGCCGCGTCGCTCGTAGATGCGGAGCGTCTGGGGATGCATACCGGCCAACTCGGCGGCCACCGAGATGACGTACACGGCTTGGTGTCGGCTCCTCATGGTCATGGCTGCTCGCCTCCCTCCTCGTTCGCTCCGGTTGCCTCGACGCTAGTCGCCGCCGCAAGAGCCTCGATCGCGGCTCGCTCCGCCTCGTTCAGGTCAGTTGGAACAATCACGTTGACGGTTGCGATCAGATCGCCAGTCATCTCGCGGCCGCCGCGACGACGCGAGACTCCGCGACCAGCCACCCGGTGGCGGGAGCCACTCGCCGTGCCCGGTCGGAGGCGAAGCCGAACCGTCGATCCATCGAGGGTTGGGACCTCGATTTCTGCTCCGAGGACGAGATCGGTGAACGCGACGGGAACCGAGACGGTCAGGTCGTCGCCCTTTCGTCCGAAACGCTCGTGGGGTTGAACGGCCACCTCGACCAGCAGGTCTCCAGCCGGGCCTCCGTTGCGGCCGGGCGCTCCCTTGCCCTTCAACCGGATGGTCTGACCGTCGGCGACTCCGGCGGGGATGCGCACCGGCACGGTTCGCTGTCGTTTCTCGACCCCCGAACCGGAGCAGGTCGGACAGGGTTTCTCGATCGTGTTCCCCCGTCCGCCGCATGCGCGGCACGGTGAGGAGAACGAGAACGGACCCTGGTTCTCGTCGACGACACCGCGACCGCCGCAGACCCCGCAGGTGCGGACCCCGGTGCCCGGAGCGGCACCGGATCCGGTGCAGGTCGAGCACCGGTCGTCGCTGATGAGCGAGAGCGAGGTGGTCACGCCGTGAACGGCGTCGGCGAACTCAAGGGTGAGACGCGCCTCGAGATCGGCTCCGCGACGCGGCCCGACACCGGATGCCGATCGGGAACGCCCACCGCTGAACATCTGCCCGAAGAGGTCACCGAAGCCCGACATGTCGGCGGCGTTGAATGAGAACCCACCGGCATTCGGCCCATGGCGGCGCACCTCGTCGTATTCGGCGCGCTTCTTCTCGTCGCCGAGCACGTCATAGGCCGCAGCGACTTTCTTGAACCGTTCCTCGGCGGCTGAGTCACCGGGGTTTCGGTCGGGGTGCAGTTCACGCGCGAGCCGGCGATACGCCTTCGTGAGCTCACGATGGTCGGCGCCCTTGTCGACGCCAAGCACGGCGTAATAGTCGGTGTCGAACCACTCGCGTTGGGCGCTCATCGTTGCACCGCCCCGACCAGGTCGGGACGCCTCAGTCCTTCGTCCTCACCATGGCCGGACGCAACGTCCGACCTTTCCAGCGATAGCCGCTGCGCATCACTTCGGCGACGACGACGTCTCCTCCGGAGTCGGCCTCGTGCGCGACCGCCTCGGCGACCTCGGGGTCGAAGGGCGATCCGACGATGTCGAGGGTCTCGAGGCCGTGGCGCTTCAACTCGGTGAGCATGAGGTTGAGCAGCGGACCCACCTCATCGGGATGGCGAACGTAGGCGGCCTCCGCTGCGTCGAGCACCGGAAGAAAGGCTTCAGCGAGGCGACCGGTCGCTCGCTCCACCTCGTCGGAGAGCTGCGCGGACGACCGCTTGCGAAAGTTCTCGAAGTCGGCTTGGGCGCGCATCGCCATGTCCTTGAACCGCTCGATCTCACTCAGCAGTTCGTCGACATCGTGCGCGACCGCGTCCGAGCCGTCGCCGTCGCCGTCG
>JAFMMJ010000085.1 GCA_017859785.1 Ilumatobacteraceae bacterium | reverse complement strand
CGCGGTGATCAGGCCACTGAGTACGTCGCCGACGACCGACGATCGTGATCGTCGCCCTCGCGGTCCTGTCGTCGCTCTTTTACGGCTTCTCCGACTACGCCGGCGGCCGCGCCGCTCGGCGACTCCCCGCGGTGACGGTTGGGTTGATCTGCGATGTCCTGCTCGGTGCCGTTTACACCGTTTTCGTGGTTCTTGATGACGTCTCCCTTGACGCACAAGCGCTCCTCTGGGGGATGGTCGCCGGTATCGGTGGTGTGTCAGGTGTCGTCGTGTTCTACGCCGCTCTCTCCCGCGGCGCGATGACGGTCGCCGCCCCGGTCACCGGAGTGGTCTCAGCGGTGATCCCGGTGGCGATCGGCCTGCTCCTCGGAGAGCGACCGGGTGCGCCGGCGGTGCTCGGCGCGATCGTCGCCCTGTTCGCGGTCTCGCTCATCGGCGGCCTCGTCGGCCTTCCTCACGGTCGCGTCACCGCTGCGTCTCTCGCCCTTCCGGTGATCGCCGGGTCCGCGTTCGGCTTGTGGTTCGTCGCCCTTGAGCGCTCCGGCGACGACAGCGGTTGGTGGCCGCTCCTGACGGCGCGCTTCATCACGATCCCACTACTCGTCATCGTTCACCTCACCTCCAGTCGTCGGAAGCCGGTCGCCTACGAACGGTCCGCCGTCCGCGACGCGGTCAGCGCTGGTTTGTTGATCATGCTGGCCAACGTGACCTACCTGGTTGCGGTCAGAGAGGGGCTGCTCTCGGTGGTCGCCGCGATCGTCTCGCTCTACCCGGCGGCCACCGTTGCGCTCGCGATGTTGATCGACCGTGAGCGAGTCGCCCGGACACAGATCGCCGGGATGGGCCTCGCCCTCGTGTCGCTCCTGCTGGTATCAACCGGGGCTTAGCGCCGCCGGTCTCCGTCAGGCAGGAGCGCCTCCGACTCGCGGGCCGCGGCCGCGTAGATCCCCTTCGCCATCAGCGACGACTCGGCAGAGCGTCGCAGCCGATACACCGCCGCTCGCTCCCGATGCACATCAGGATCATCGCCGGCTGACCAGGCTGCGAAGTCGACGAGATGACACGCCAGTCGAAGGTCGCCTTGATCGACGGCAATATGCGCGCGCGCGATCAGCGCGTCGACTCCGCCGGCCAACTCCGCGACCACCTCGGCGAGCTGACGATCTGGGGCCGGCTTCAAGCGACTGGCCGCGCCATCCCACCATCCGCCGTAGAGGCGCCAGATGTTGCGCACCACGAACTCCGGCTCGTCGTAGAGGGGCCGGAGGTAGGGCCTCGCGAGCGTGCCCTCCGGAAGGTGCTCGGTGTGGATTACCTCGTCGAGGGTGGCGCCGGTGTTCATCATGGAGACCACCGACTCGACGAGATCCTCCAGCGCGGTCGCGACCTCGTCAAGTACACGGGCGATCCGCTCCGACCCGGCAATCGGCAGGCCGTGGGCCGGGAGCAACAACTCAGGACCCATCGCGATCATCTCGCGGAGCGCGACCGCCCACTCGTCGGGGTATCGCTGCACCTTTTGCGGATTGCCAGCGTTCGGGAAGTTCCAGATCAGAAAGTCGCCCGACATGATCGCCCGCCGGTCGGGAAGCCAAGCCCAGAGGTGGTCGTCGGTCTCGCCGCGAGCGTGTCGTAACTCGATGACGGTGTCGCCGATGGTCAACGTCTCGTAGTCGTCGACGATCCGGTCGGGGCGCAGCGTCTCGGCGGGGAGGAAGGTGTTGAAATCCGATCCCCGGGCGGCGCCGTTGTCGAGTCCGAACCCGAGATCACCGCGGGTGCCCCCGAACTGGCGGGCGTTGATCAACCGATTCCAATCGCTCGTCACGGCGTATCGATCGAGACGGTCGAGCACTCGGCGATGCCCGGTCACCTCGGGACGACCGAAGGCGGCCGCGAAGTGTCCGCTTCCGCCGACATGATCCGCGTGACCGTGGGTGTAGACGAGATGTCGCACCGGCGTCGGATTCCACCCGCGGATCGCCTCGACGACCGCGGCCCCCGTCGCGCCACCTGACGAGTCGAAGGCGACGAGACCCTCGCCGGTGTCGACAACGACCGAGTGACTGAAACTCTCGACAACCGCGAGACCGTTCGCCACCTCGGAGAGTTCGTTGGTGACACGGTTGACCGGCACATCGAGGCGTTGCTCGTCGATGATCTCCGACGACAGGTCAAGCAGGTCGGCCATGTCCCGACCGTATCTGGGTGGTGTGATCCGGCCGGTCTCAGGCCGCTGGGCTGTCCGCCCAAGCTCCCTCACGACGCAGCATCCGGCGATGCCAGCGGCTTGGGGTGAGCATCAGCGCGCGGGGCTCGTCCTCGAACATCCATCGAGCAAACTTCGCCCGACCCCAGGAGCCGCTCTTCTCGACAGTGCGCAGCGCGAGTTCAGCACCTCGTCGTGAGGCGAGCACCCGACCGAGGCGTCGCGACATGCGGTGGTCGGCGAAGAGGTGCGAGCGAACGTGGTGCTCGTAAGTCTCGGCGACACCTGACGTCGACGGCTCGAGAATCGCTTCAGCCGCGAGCCGGCCGGTGAGCAACGCTTGACCGATGCCCTCACCGGTCATCACGTCGGTGGCCGCAGCGGCATCGCCGGTGAAGAGCACCCGTGCGGCGCTGAGACGCATCTCGTCGACTCGGGCGGGGATCGGCCAAGCGGTGTGACGGTCCTCGAGGCGGTGGCCTTCACCGAGGGCGTCTTGGATGTGGTCCCTCGACAGGAGGTCACGCCAGAGCCCGGCCATGTCGCGTCCGCGGCGCTGGTGTTCTCGCAGCACCCCGAAGCCGATGTTCGCGCGTCCACCCGGCAGCGGGAACGACCAGGCATAACCGGGGAGCAGATCCGGCTCGAACCAGACGATGAGGCGATCGGCCGCCGGACCGGTCACATTTGAGACGTACTGACGGAACGCGTTCCATTCACCGCGGTAGCCGTCGGGAGTGCATCCGAGCAGGCGTCGAGTCGGGCTCCACATCCCGTCAGCGGCGATCACGTGATCTGCGACGAGCGTGCGCGGCGTCTCGCCGGGATCAACGACCACGACCCGCGCCTCCGTTGCCGTCTGCGTGATCGACTCGAGGCGCCACCCTTGGCGGATGTCAGCCCCCGCGCTGATGGCCATCTCGACGAGGGTGTTGTCGAGATCGGCGCGCGGGGCCACCGCCGCGTAGGTGCCTTGAGAGGGCAGAGGGATGTCGAAGGCTCGACCTGAGGGAGTTCGGAGATGCGCCGAGTCCACCGTCATCCAGTTCGGCACGGCTGAGGGGGAGAGGCCGAGGGTCTCAAGCTCACGGAGAGCGAGCGTGGTCAGCCCGTCACCACAGCACTTGTCACGGGGGAAGACCGCCCGGTCGATCACCGTGACCGGGCGTCCGGCCTCGGCGAAGGTGAGCGCAGCGGCGGTGCCCGCCGGGCCGGCACCGACCACGAGCACGCCGACGCGTTCGGGGCTCGCTGGATTCTGCTCGGTGGCCGTGGGGGAGTCGGGCACGCTGAGAGGCTACGAGGCGCCTTGGACGGGCGCCCACCCCTGTCCCTACGATGCGTTCGCGGTCGGCGAACCGCGAACACCTGACGATCGGATCGGAGGAAGCGCAATGGCACGACTGTGTGAGGGACGGGTGGCGATCGTCACTGGGGCAGGCCGAGGCATCGGTCGCGAGCACGCGCTGAGCCTCGCCCGTCACGGCGCGAAGGTCGTCGTAAACGATCTCGGCGCCGATGTCGACGGCACCGGAGGCGACGTGTCGCCCGCCCGCGCCGTCGTTGACGAGATCATCGCGATGGGAGGTGAGGCGGTCGTCAACGGCGACGATGTCTCGGACTTCGATGGGGCCGGACGCCTGATCGCCCAGGCCGTTGAGACGTTCGGGGATCTGCACGCGGTCATCAACAACGCGGGGATCCTGCGCGACCGCATGATCGTCAACATGACCGAGGCCGAATGGGACGCGGTGATCAAGGTTCACCTGAAGGGCACGTTCGCTCCGATGCGACACGCTGTCGGTTACTGGCGGGAGCGATCAAAGGCCGGCGAGCCGGTGAGCGGTCGGATCATCAACACCTCGTCCGTGTCAGGGATCTACGGCAATCCCGGCCAGACCAACTACGGCGCTGCCAAGGCTGGCATCGCAGCGCTCACCGTGATCTCCGCCCTTGAGATGGCGCGTTACGGCGTGACCGTCAACGCCGTCGCCCCGGTCGCGCTGACCCGCATGACGGAGAATCTCGGACCAGCCCCTGAGACCGAGGAAGAGCGCGAGATGCGATCCCCGCGTTGGATCGCGCCGATCGCGACGTGGCTCGCCTCGGAGGAATCAGCTGGGGTGACCGGCCGAGTCTTCGAGGCGTCGGGTCAGTTCCTCGCCGTCGCCGAGGGGTGGGTTCGTGGACCGACCGTCGACCCGGTCGACGACCCGGAGGCGCTCGGCCCGATCGTGGAGACCCTGCTCGCTGGAGCGCGCCGCAACTCAGGGATGGACGGCGTGCCCGGCGGCCCTCCTCAGCCGAGGGTCGACTGACATGCCGCTCGATCCGTCAGCCGTCGGCGCCACCGGCGACCCGGTATCGGTGTCGTGGGATTCGCGCGACTGCCTGCTCTACGCCGTCGGGGTCGGCGCCGGAGTCGACGACCCGGTGTTCACCACCGAGAACACCGCCGGACTGACGCAGCGCGTGCTCCCGACCTTCCCTGTGGTGATCGGCTGGGGTCTCGGGTCGCCGATGGCGGCCGTTGGCGAGTTCGACCCGCGCCTGCTGGTGCACGGTCAGCAGGCCATCACCCCTCATCGTCCAGTGCCGGTCGAGGGATCCGGAACTCTCACGACACGGATCGCCGCGATGTACGACAAAGGCTCGGCTGCCGTTGTCGTCACCGAGACCGAGATCGTCGAGGGCGGGCAGCCGCTCTGTTCGTTGCGTTCCTCGGTGTTCATCCGCGGGGCCGGTGGATGGGGAGGCGATCGCGGGCCGTCGGCGACGGGTATGGAACTCCCGGAGCGATCGGCCGATCACTCGGTCACTCACACCACCTCGCCCGATCAGGCCCTGATCTACCGCCTCTCCGGCGACCGAAACCCGCTCCACTCCGACCCGGCGTTCGCCGCGGCCGGCGGGTTCGACCGGCCGATCCTCCACGGCCTGTGCACCTACGGTTTCACCGGCCGTGCCCTGCTCGACACCCTGTGCGCCGGGGATCCTTCGCGTTTCGCGCATATGGAGGGTCGTTTCGCCGCGCCGGTGTTCCCTGGAGAGGCGCTCACCGTTCGGATCTGGGACTCCGGCGACTCCTCCGCGGTGTTCACGACCTCGGTGGGCGACCGCGTTGTCATCGACCAGGGGTTGGTTCGTTACCGATGAGCGCCGGACGGAGCATCGATCCAAGGCAGATGCTCGACACATTCCGCTCGGTGGTGCGTTTCGCTCCGGTCGAGACTGATCCGATTGC
>JAFMMJ010000027.1 GCA_017859785.1 Ilumatobacteraceae bacterium | reverse complement strand
AGGGCGGCTGCTGCCAAGGCAACGGGCGCGAAGGCAACGGCACCCAAAAAGGTCGCCGCGAAGAAAGCGGTCGTGAAGCAGTCCGCCGCGAAGAAGGCGGGGCCCAAGAAGGCCGCCACCAAGAAGCCGGCCACCAAGAAGGCTCCAGCGAAGACCGCCTGAGAGACTGACCCCATGCGCATCGTCACCTGGAACGTCAACTCGCTGAAGGCCCGGCTCCCTCGGGTCACCGAGTGGATCGAAGAGGTCCGCCCCGAGGTTCTCTGTCTCCAAGAGACGAAGATGGCCGACGAGGCCTTTCCCGCCCTTCATTTCGAGGAACTCGGTTACACCGGAGCGCACTTCGGACAAGGCCGTTGGAACGGCGTCGCCATCATCTCCCGCGTCGGACTCGACGACGTCGTGGCCAACTTCGCCGACGGCATCGAACCCGACACCGAGGCGCGCATCATCACCGCGACCTGCGCCGGCGTCCGCGTCTCGAGTGTCTACGTGCCGAATGGGCGCGCCGTCGACGACCCCCACTACGAGTACAAGCTCGACTGGCTCGACCGCCTCGTCGCGCATCTCGAGCGCGACACCTCACCGAGCGCCGACGTGGTGGTGACCGGCGACTTCAATATCGCACCCACCGATGCTGACGTCTTCGACCCCGGCATGCTCGATGGCGGCACCCACGTCACCCCGGCCGAGCGTGACCGACTTGCCGCACTCGCCGACTGGGGACTCACCGACCTGTTCCGAGGGCACCACGCGGCGGACGGTCTCTACTCGTGGTGGGACTACCGCTCCGGCTCGTTTCACAAAGGACATGGCATGCGAATCGACCTCAGCCTCGGCACCGCGAGCGTGGCCAAACGCTGTCGATGGAGTGTGGTCGACCGCAACGCCCGCAAAGGCGAGTCGCCGAGCGACCACGCTCCGGTGATCGTCGAACTCTCCGACTGAGCTCAGTCGACCCCGTCGAGGGCGGCAGTCACCCCGGCGATCAGCCGCTCGCTGGTCATCGCTCCGAGGCCCGTCGCCCGATCAAGCGCGGCAGCATCTCGAGGCGCCGAATCGGCGATCCGACGCAGCGCCGCGTCCGAACAAAACTCAGAAGGCAACACGCCGATCCGACGAGCGGCGGTTTCGCGCCAACGCTCCAACCGCGCCATCACCTCGCGCTCTCGGCGTCGGGTTCCGTCGACCGGTCGGAGGGAAGGAGGCGCCGCGGCCTCGGCTTCAACCGAGACGAACCCGTCGAGGAACGGTGAGGGTTGACGCCGGTATCCGCCGCGTCGCTCCGCCCTCGACACCGAGCACAGTTCGGTGGCCCGGGTCAGCGCCACATACAGCAGCCTGGCCTCCTCCGCGACCGCCGCCGTCGTGGTCGCCGCACGATGCGGACTCAACCCCTTCTCCACCCCCACCACGAACACCACTGGCCACTCCCGACCCTTCGAGGCGTGAAAGGTGAGCACCTCAACCCCCGCCACATCGCGAACACCGAACGGATCGACCGTTGCCATCCACGAGCGAAGGGCGGTCCCATCGCCGTGCGGCTGTTCGCGGAGGAAGTCGACCAGAACCTCACCGACGCGGGCGGTGGCCTCACGCTCATCGGTTGATCGGCGACCTTGATCACCTGCGCCCTCCCGCTCGCCATCGAAATCATCCAGCAGATCATGGGCCAACGACCGCAGCACTGAAGCTGACGAGCATCGTTGCGCTTGATCGAGCAGTCGGCGCTCCACCGAACCCGAGGCGAGCGCTCGGCGACGGATGCGCAGACCGCGAGCCTCAAGCGCCTCGATCACCCCACCGGCGACCTGATGGGTGCGAGCGAGCACCGCCACCTCACCCCGGCGGATCATGTCCGGATCACAGGCCGCCACCGCGCCCGCAACCGCTGCCGCCTCGGCGGCCTCGTCGGGAAGCACCCGCATCGCCACCGGTCGGGCGTCGGAACGCGCCGACACGAGACCGGCGCCCTGGCCCGAGCCATCGAGCACGTGATTGCCCGCCGCGACGATCTGCGGCGTCGAACGATGGTTGACCGGCAGTCGGATCACCTCAACACCGGGGAAGCGATCAGACACGTCGACCAGCAGCGACGGATCGGTGCCGTTGAACCCGTAAATCGCCTGCGACGGATCGCCCACCAAGAAGAGATCGTCCACCCCGTCGCGAAGCAGATCGACGAGTCGATGCTGGAGCGGGTTGAGGTCTTGGGCCTCGTCGACGAGCAGATGTCGGAACCGCCACCGGGTCGCCTCGGCGTAGGAGCGATCACCCTCGAGCTCTCGAACGAGCATCGTGAGGAGATCATCGAGATCGACCACTCCGCGCCGCCGCTTCTCCGCCGCGTAGGCCTCCAACGCGTCCGGCACCCTCGACATCACACGCGAACGTCGGCCGGCCGTTCGGGCGGCCCGCTGGTAGTCGTTGGGACCAAGGCCCCGCGCGAGCGCCCAGTTGACCTCCTCCAGCACCGCCGAGGCCGACGCCCGCTCCGCTCCCGATCCCTCACCTTGGCCCCGCGCGGCTCGCAGAAGCCGGACCCGATCGTCGACGACCGTCGGCACCGGACGATTCGTGTCCATCCACCGCCGTCGCAGCAGACCGAGGGCGACCGAGTGGAAGGTGCCCGCTTCGACCCGCTCTCGGACCCCGCTCGCGCCGAGCCGTCGGCGGAGCTCGCCAGCCGCCTCTCGCGTGAACGTGAGCGCGAGGGTGTGGGAAGCCTCCGCCGTTCCCGAGAGCACTCGATGGGCGATTCGCCTGGTGAGAACTCGGGTCTTGCCCGACCCCGCTCCGGCGATCACGGCGACAAGACGCGACTCGGTGACGACCGCGCGTCGCTGATCATCATCGAGATCGACGAGCAGGTCGGCCGGTTCCACGGTGCAACGGTACCGGCCGCTCCGAAGCCGCTCCGAAGGCGCCCCCGTGGCACACTCACTTGATGCCCCGGGCAACCCTCGCGAACGCAATCGAGATTGAGTACGACACCTTCGGATCACCCGACGATCCGGCCCTCCTGCTTGTCGCCGGCTTCACCTCCCAACTGATCTCATGGGACCCTGAACTCTGCAACATGCTCGCCGATCGGGGTCGTTACGTGATCCGCTATGACAACCGGGACTGCGGACTCTCAACCCGCCTCGACGGTGTCGAGGTCGACACGGCCCGCGCTACCGAGATCTTCCTCCTCGGCCACGACGAGACGATCGCGAGCCCCTACACCCTCTCGGACATGGCAGCCGATGGGATCGGGCTCCTCGACCACCTCGAAATTGACCGTGCGCACATCAAAGGCGTTTCGATGGGCGGGATGATCGTGCAGACGATGGCGATCGAACATCCCGACCGGGTCGCCTCGGTGACATCGATCATGAGCACCACGGGCGAGCGCGAGTATGGGGAACCCACCCCGGAGTCGCTCGCTGTGTTGCTCGCCGACCCCCCGCCCGATCGGCAGGCCTACATCGATGGCGCCTCCGAGTACGCCGTCTGGGCATCCAAGCGACACTTCGATCTCGAGCGCGCCCGCCGCTTCGCGGCTGCCTCCTACGATCGGGCCTTCTACCCCGAAGGGGCGTCGCGGCAGATGACAGCGATCCTCGCCAGCGGCGACCGAGCCGGAGGGCTCAGCCAACTTCGGGTGCCGATGCTCGTGATCCACGGCTGGGACGACGCCCTCATCACCCCGTCGGGCGGACAGCGAACCGCTGAGATCACCCCCGGCGCGGAACTGCTCATGCTCGACGACATGGGCCACGACCTACCCGTGCCGCTCTGGCCGCAGATCGTCGATGCCGTCATCGCCCACGGCGACCGCAACCCCTGACACGACAACACCGGAGGACAGACATGGCGGGACCACTCAAGGGAGTGCGGATCATCGAGATCGCGGGGATCGGCCCGGGACCGTTCGCAGCAATGATGCTTGCCGATATGGGGGCCGACGTCATCCGCGTCGACCGTGCCGCCGCCGTCCGCGGGATCGCGACCGACCCCGGGCTCGACGTGCTCCAACGCGGACGTCGCAACATCGCCCTCGATCTGAAGCATCCCGATGGAGTCGCCACCCTCCTCGACCTCGTCGGCGAGGCCGATGCGCTCATCGAGGGGTTCCGCCCCGGGGTGATGGAACGCCTCGGCATCGGTCCCGACGTGTGCGCCGAGCGGAACCCGCGACTCGTCTACGGCCGGATGACGGGCTGGGGCCAGGATGGCCCTTACGCGCACGCCGCCGGCCACGACATCAACTACATCGCCCTCGCCGGTTCCCTCGCCCATATGGGCCGAGCCGACTCCGGTCCGGTCCCGCCGCTCAACATGGTCGGCGACTTCGGCGGGGGAGGCATGCTCCTCGCCTACGGGGTGGTCTGCGGACTGCTCGAAGCCTCCCGATCCGGCGAAGGACAGGTGATCGACGCCGCCATGGTCGACGGCGCGGCTGTGCTCATGTCGATGTTTTGGGCGTTCTCCGCGATGGGGGTGCACGACCCCGAGTCGCGTGGCACCAACCTCCTCGACACCGGCGCTCACTTCTACGACGTCTACGAATGCTCCGACGGGGCTTACATCTCGATCGGGTCGATCGAACCGCAGTTCTACGCCGAACTTCTCGAACACCTCGAACTCACCGATGACCCCGACTTCGCGCGGCAGATGGACAAGTCGGCCTGGCCCGATCTGAAGCGGCGGCTCACCGAGATCTTCTCCCGACGGACTCGAGACGAATGGTGCGAACTGCTCGAGCACACCGATGTGTGCTTCGCGCCGGTGCTGACCATGGGTGAGGCCGCTGAGCACCCCCACAACGTCGCCCGCGGCACCTTCACCGAGATCGCCGGTCTCCGCCAGCCGGCCCCGGCCCCCCGGTTCTCGCGGACCGCTCCCGAAGTGTCCTCGCCTCCCGCGCACCCCGGCCAACACACCCGTGAGACCCTCCTTGACTGGGGAATCAACCCCGAGCGGGTCGAGGAACTCATCGGATCGGGCGCAGCCCGCCAGGCGTGAACCACACCGTCCGCCTCGTTCGACACGGCCGGGCAACTGCTGGCTGGGACGTCGACCCCGACCCGGGGCTCGACGACCTCGGACGACACCAGGCTGAGACGGTCGCCGGTGTGCTCGACGAGTCGGTCCCCGCCGGATCGGCCATCTGGACCAGCCCGCTCCGGCGGTGCCGCGAGACCGCCCACGCCTTCACCGCCCGTCGCGGCGTCGAAGCGCTCGTCGAGCAGCGCGTCGCTGAGATCCCGTCACCCGAAGGTGTTGAGATGGCGGACCGCGTCGAGTGGCTCCGCGCGGCGATGGGTGGAACCTGGGTCGACCTCGGCGACCGATACACCGACTACCGCGACCGGGTGGTCGAGGCCGTCATCGGAACCACCGGGGACACCGTCGTCTTCTCCCACTTCATCGCCATCAACGCTGTCATCGGACACTGCCTCGGCGACGACCGGCTCGTGATCGACCGACTCGACAACACCTCGGTCACCACCGTCGAGGTGGACCCGGTCACCCGGACCGCGCGGCTTATCGCGCGCGGGCACGAAGCCGACACGCTCATCCGCTGATGACTTGATCGCGCGTCGTGCCGACGTCGCCGGCGGGAGTGGTGGCATGCTCTGGCGGTGACCGGTCCCCGACGCGTCATCGCACTCGCTCTCGTCAGCGCCGCCCTGGCGGGCTGCGCCTACCTCGACGCCGACGCCGAGCCGCTGCCCCCGGTGGCGAATGCCCCCGAGACGCTGACAGCGACCGAGACGAGCGTTGCGGGCGGGGATGTCACCGATGCCTCCGAGGTGAGCCCCGACGAGCCCGCCGTCACCACGACCACGACCACCACGACCACGCTCCCCCCGACCACGACCATCCCGCCACCACTCGGGGTCGACGAGTTGATCCTCGGACCCGACGGAATCGGTGGCGCGCTCCTCGGCGCTGACCCAGACACCTCCGTCAGTTACATCTCGTCGATCCTCGGCGCCCCAACCGATGACAGCGGCTGGGTCGATCCGCTCGAGTTCTACCTCTGCCGTGGCACGACCGTCCGCCGCGTCGAATGGGGAGTGCTGTCGGTCATGTTCGGCGACGAGTCCGATATCGCCACCGGCCGAACCCACCTCATCTCGTGGACCTACGGGCTCATCGACCGCCTCGGCGACGAGCCCCTCGGGCTGCGCACCGCCGGGGGAGTGACCCTCGGCGACCAACTCGCCGGCCTGCGAGCCGAGTTCGGATCGATCGCGGTCGACGAGGGCGACGCCGACCTCGACATCCCGCCCAGCTTCTACATCGGTCCCACCCTGAGAGGCCTGAGCACCGGGGTCGCCGACGAGGACTACGTGCTCGTGCTCATCGGTGGAAGCGGGTGCACCGGATGACCCTCCTTGAATGGCATGACCTGAACGCCTGGGTGCTCATCTGGTCGAACGCCGCTCTCGGACTCTGGTTCAACTCAGCTCAGTTCGCGCCGCAGCTCCGCCACCGATTCATCTGGCCCGCCACCGTTGTCGTCCAGGCGACCGTGTTCACCCAAGCCATCCTCGGTGTGCTCATCGTGAATCGCACCGAACTCGAACTCGACGACATGCACGCCCTCTACGGCTTCTCCACGATCATCGCCGTCGGCATCCTCTACAGCTACCGGTCAAGCCCGTTCATCCGCGATCGACAGTGGCTGCTCTACGGACTCGGCTCGTGGTTCGTGATGGGCCTCGGGCTCCGCAACCTCTACCTGCACTGACGGCCAACGACCGCCCGGGGCGTCAGGCGGTGGTGATCAACTCGCGCAGCAATCCAACCAGGTGCACCGGCGGCGCCACGTCGCGGGGGAGAGGCACCACCAGTTGACGCTGCTGCTCCTTCACGACCGCGTTGCGCGCCAGTCGCCGAAGTCGCATCGACTCGCTCGCCTTCAACTCGACGCCGCTCAACCGGGCCTGGCGTCCACGTTGACGGTCACCGGTCACCTGCAGTTCGGTGATCCCGCAGCGGATGCACTCGGCGCGCAACTCGCCGATCGTCAACAACATCTCGGCCTCGGCTGGCACTGGGCCGTAGCGGTCCTCCCATTCCGCGCGGATATCGGCCACCTCCTCGGCCGTGGTGACCTGCGCAAGACGCCGGTACGCCTCGAGTCGGAGTTCCTCCTTGGCCACATAGTCCGCCGGCAGGAACGCGTCGGTTGGAATGTCGAGTGACACCGACGGCGGGGTCGGCGGCGGTTCACCTTTCATCTCGGCCACCGCTTCGGTGACCATCTGGCAGTAGAGGTCGTAGCCGACGGCGGCGATGTGACCGGATTGCGACTCGCCGAGCAGGTTTCCCGCCCCGCGGATCTCGAGATCGCGCATCGCGATACGGAAACCGGATCCGAGATCGGTCGACTCGCCGATCGTTCGCAGCCGCTCGTAGGCCTCCTCGCTCAACGTTCGTTCCCGCGGATGGAAGAGATAGGCGTAGGCGCGCTGGCCGCTTCGACCCACGCGACCTCGCAACTGGTGCATCTGGCCGAGCCCGAGGAGATCGGACCGCTCGACCACCAAGGTGTTCACCGTCGGCATGTCGATGCCCGACTCGATGATGGTCGTGCACACGAGCACGTCGTAGTGCCCCTCCCAGAAGTCGACCACGACCTGTTCGAGGCTTCCCTCGTCCATCTGGCCGTGGGCGACCGCGATGCGCGCCTCGGGCACGAGTTCGCGCAGTCGGGCGGCCGCGTCGTCGATCGTTTTCACTCGGTTGTGCACCCAGAACACCTGGCCCTCGCGGAGCAACTCACGTCGGATCGCCTCCACCGCGACTCGCTCGTCGTACTCCCCAACGAAGGTCAGGATGGGCTGTCGGTCCGCCGGAGGGGTCTGCAGCAAGGAGAGATCGCGGATGCCGACGAGTGACATCTCGAGGGTGCGGGGAATCGGCGTGGCCGACATCGTGATCACATCGACCGAAGTGGCCAACTGTTTGATCGCCTCTTTGTGGGTCACCCCGAATCGCTGCTCCTCATCGACCACGAGCAGACCGAGGTCCTTGAACGCGACATCACCGGTCAGTAGCCGATGGGTGCCGATCACGCAGTCGATCTCCCCGGAGGCGAGGCCGGCCACCACCCGATCCGCCTCGGAACGGGTGAGGAAACGCGAGAGCACCTCCACCCGAATCGGATAGCCGGAGAAACGGTCAGCGAAGGTCGCGCCGTGCTGGGTGGCGAGCAACGTGGTCGGGGCGAGCACCGCGACCTGCTTGCCACCTTGGATCGCCTTGAAGGCGGCGCGGATCGCCACTTCGGTCTTGCCGAATCCGACATCGCCGCACACCAGACGGTCCATCGGCACCGCCCGCTCCATATCGGCTTTCACCTCGTCGATCGCCCGTCGCTGATCGGGGGTCTCCACATAGGGGAACGCCGATTCCATCTCCGCCTGCCAGGGGGTGTCGGGTCCGAAGGCGTGACCCTCGGTGGACACCCGTCGCTGATAGAGCACGACGAGTTCTTGGGCGATCTCGCGCACCGCGGAACGAACCCGGGTCTTCGAGGCCGCGAAGTCACTGCCCCCGAGCCGATGCAGGGTCGGCGTCTCCCCACCGATGTAGGGGCGGAGTGAACCGATCTGATCCGAGGGCACGTACAACTTGTCGGCGCCCTTGTAGGCGAGCAGCAGGTAGTCGCGCTCAGCCCCACCGATAGCGCGGGTCACCATCCCCTCGTAACGGCCCACCCCGTGGTGCTCGTGCACTACGTAACTGCCCGGCCGGAGACCCTCGAATGTGGTGGTGGCTGTGCGCTGGCGCGGACGCCGATGAGCGCGCCGGCGACCAGTGAGATCGGACTCGCAGATCACCGCCACCTTCGCCCGTGGCAGATGCCAGCCCCGATGAATGGGAGCGACCGTGACATAGCCACCCGGATGCGAGAGATCGGTCGAGGCCGAGGCCCGAGCTAACTCGAGACCCTGTTCGAGGAACGACTCGGCGATCCGGTTCGCCGAGCCCTCGCCGTCAGCGGCAACCACCACCCGAGTGCCGTTCGCGATCAGCTCGCGCAGTCGATTGGTCAATCCAGCGATATCGCCGCCCACCGGACCCCAGCCCGACGATTCGACGATCGGCGTATCGGGCGACTCGGGAGCCGAGTCCATCGTCCAAAACGAGCCCGATTCCGCGAGAAGACGATCCGGGTCCACATGAAGTCGAGGGAACGAGACCTCCGGGTCGCGAGCCCAGGTCTGCGCGAGGGTTCGAGCCAGATCGTCCTCTTCCGCGATGAGGTCGGCCGCCCGGTCCCGCATCCGTCGTGGCTCGACGAGGAGCACACGGGCCGACTCGGGAAGTAGATCGGTGATGAGGAGATCGGAATCGACGAGCCAGGGGAGCCACGACTCCATCCCATCGAAGTGGGTTCCCTCGGCGAGGCGCTCCCACTGCTCGCGACCCCACGGGTCGCTCGCCACCAGCGATGCGGCGCGCTCTCGAACGGCGGCGTCGGGGGTCAACTCGCGGGCGGGGAAGATTCGAACCGACTTGATATCGGAGATCGAGCGCTGGTCGTTCACACCGAACTCCGTCAGCCGGTCCACCTCGTCGCCCCAGAGATCGATCCGCACCGGCCGGTCGGCAGTGGAGGGGAACACGTCGATGATCGCGCCGCGGCGGGCGAACTCACCGCGATGCTCAACCAACTCCTCGCGCCGATAGCCGGCGGCCACGAGATCACGGACGATCGCCTCGGGATCGATCACATCGCCATGAGCGACCTCCAGCGCGGATACCGCGTCGGCCCCCGGACCGAGACGCTGCAACAGCGCCCTGATACCGGCGACGATCACCCGAGGGCAGTCGTCCGAACGACGAAGGCGCCACAGCACCTCGAGTCGGCGTCCCATGGTCTCGATCGCGGGGGAGACCCGTTCGAAGGGGAGCGTCTCCCATGCGGGAAAGAGCGCCACCGACTCCATCGGCAGCAGTTGGCAGAGATCATCGTGCAGGCGGGCCGCGTCGGTGCCGGTAGCGCAGGCGACCAGGAGCGGTCGTCGCTTGGAGAGTCTCGCGAGCGCCGCGATCGACACCGGACGCGCCACCTCGGCAACCGCGATTCTCGCGGAGGGGTCACCGAGGGCCCGCATGACCGCCGGCTCGTCGCGAAGCAGGCCGACCAGTGAGCCGAGCGGGGCCTCGCTCATCGCGAGTTGATGTCCTGCATCGTCTCGGCGGCACCCCGCGTGACGATCGAACTGACCGCATCGGCCGCGATCTCCACTGACACGTCGAGCACCTCGCGCTCACGGGCCGGGATCCGCGACAGCACATGGTCGGCACCCCGCGCCGCCGACGGAGGCTTGCCGACACCGATACGGATCCGCAGGTAGTCCTGAGTGGAGAGCGCCGAGGTGATGCTCTTGAGTCCGTTGTGGCCGGCGAGGCCACCACCGGCCTTCACGCGCACCACACCAGGTTCGAGATCGAGTTCGTCGTGAACGACGATGATCCGCTCCGGATCGGTGAACTTGAATCGCTTCACCAACGACGCGGCCGCCCGCCCCGACTCGTTCATGAAGGTGAGCGGCACGGCGAGCACCACCCTCGTGTCGCCGATCCGGGTCTCCGCGACCGCCGCGTCGTTGCGTCCGGTTCTCAGATTGGCCTCGAGTCGCTCGGCGAGAAGGCGGACAGCGTCCTCGCCGACGTTGTGGCGGGTGTGCTCGTAACGGCGGCCCGGGTTGCCAAGGCCGAGGACGAGCCAGTCGAAACTGCCCGAGCCGTCACCGCCGCGGATCCTGGCGAACATCAGCTCAACTTACGATCGCCGCGCTCAGCGGGCGATCACTCAGCGTCGTCGCCTGAGGCCTCGCCGGAGGAATCGTCGGAGGCCTCGCCATCGGACTCGGCAGCGGCTTCGCCGTCCTCGCCCTCTGCGGCGGTCTCCTCCTCGACGGCGGTGCGCAGGATCGTCACGGTGACGACCGGCTGGTCATCCTCGTGAGCGAACGAGCAGCCAGCCGGGACGGCGATCTGGCCGACGGTGATGACGTCGTTGACGGTCATCGCGGAGATGTCGATCTCGATCGAGTCCGGGATGGTTCGCGGCGTGGTGCGAACCTGGAGCTCGCTGAGCTGGAGGTCGACGAGGCCGTTGTGGAGAGCGACCTCCTTGGCCTCACCGTTCAGGTGAACCGGAACGTTCACGACGATCTCGACGTCGAGGTTCACCTGGAGGAAGTCGATGTGGCTCACGGTTCGGCGCACGGGGTGACGCTGCATTTCCTTGACGATCGCCGGGTACACGGTGCCCTCGACAGTCAGGTCGAGCACGGTGTTGACACCCGAGGGCCCCGACAGGGCGGCGCGCAGATCGCGGCGGTTCACCGAGATGCTGATCGGGGTCATGCCGAGGCCATAGACGACGGCGGGGATGCGGTCCTCGCGGCGGAGCCGGCGGGAGGACGGGCTACCGGTCTGGCGACCGGTGTCTGCGATGAGAACGTTGCTGGACATGTGCGCCTCGGTGAAGGTTCGGTCGGGACGGGCCCGATGCGGCAGCGGCCGAGGCTATCGGCGGACCGGCGGGGCGACACCCGCGCGGAGCGTGGCTCAGGCGTAGTTCTCGCCGGCGAAGATCTCGCTGACGCTGGTGTCGTCGAACACCGCGGACAGCGCCTCGGCGATCAGCGGCGCGATCGAGAGCACCTCGATCTGCGGCAACTGCTTCTCCTCAGGGAGCGGGAGCGTGTTCGTCAACACCACCCGCGAGATCGGAGAGTTCTTCAGCCGATCCACCGCCGGGCCTGATAGGACCCCGTGGGTGGCCATAGCCCAGACCTCGGTCGCCCCACGGGCGAGCAGGATCTCGGCTGCCGAGACGATCGTGCCTCCGGTGTCGATCATGTCGTCGGTGAGGATGCAGAGCCGACCGGCCACATCGCCGATGACCTCTTTGGCCTCAACCACGTTCGCCTGCCCCTTCGGTCGGCGCTTGTAGATGAACGCGATATCGGCCTCGCAGTCGTGCAGGTGCTGAGCCATGCGCTCCGCCACCTTGATGCGGCCAGAGTCGGGGGAGACGATGACCGGAGCATCGGGAGCCTGGGCCCTGATGTAGGCCTCGAGCACCGGGCCAGCGGTGAGATGGTCAACCGGCCCGTCGAAGAACCCCTGGATCTGGCCGGAGTGCAGATCGATTGAGATCAGCCGGTTCGCCCCAGCGAGGCGGAACATGTCGGCGACGAGACGGGCCGTGATCGGCTCGCGACCCTCGGCCTTGCGGTCTTGGCGGGCGTATCCGTAGAACGGGCACACCGCGGTGATGCGCTTCGCCGAGGCGCGCTCGGCGGCGTCGATCATGGTCAGTTGCTCCATGATCGAGTCGTTGACCGAGCGCCCGTCGATGCCGTAATGGCTCTGCATGATGAACACGTCGGTGCCGCGCACGCTCTCGGCGAAGCGCGGGCGGATCTCGCCATTGGAGAACTCGACGATGTTCGGGTTTCCGAGCGACACCCCAAGATGGGAGGCCACCTCAGCGGCGAGGGTCGGATGGGTCCGACCGCTGTAGACCGCGAGCTTCTTCGTGGTGACCTTCTCGAGTGGTTCCAAGTGTCTGCTCTCCTCCCCCAGTGGGGCATCGCGATCAGCGGTCGTCAGGGGGCAGTGTAGAACGCGCCACTCACCCCGCCCGAAGGCACCGTCGTTCCGGCGGGCAGATGAGCGAACGGACCGACGTGAGCCGCGTCGCCGATCGTCGCTCCGACACCGACGGAGTTCTCGACCACGCACTCGCGTCCGACGGCGCAGTCGTCGAGATGGGTGAAGGGACCGATCCGCGATCCGTCGCCGATCGAGGTGACCCCGCGCAAGATGGTTCCCGGGTAGAGAGTTACATCGGTGCCAATCGTCACCGTTACATCGAGGAAGGTTTGCCGTGGGTCGAACATCGTGACCCCGGCGCTCAACCAGTGACGGTTGGTCCGGTTGCGCATCTCGCGCTCGGCGAGAGCGAGTTGCCAGCGGTCGTTCACCCCTTGGGTCTCCGCTGAGGGGGCGCGCACGCATCCGACGCGATGGCCGAGGTCGGCCAACTGCGCGATGACGTCGGTCAGGTAGTACTCGCCCTGGGAGTTATCGGCGTCGAGATTTCGAAGTGCCGGTCCGAGGAGATCTCGCCGAAATGCGTAGACGCCGGTGTTCCACTCCTTGATGTCGAGTTCCTCGGGGCTCGCGTCGCGCTGCTCAACGACCCGGAGCACTCGGCCATCGCTGGCGCGAACGACACGTCCGTACCCGGTCGGGTCATCGAGGGTGCTCGTCAAAATCGTCGCCGCGTTGCGGTTCTCATCGTGGGAGCGGACGAGCTCGGCGAGGGTCTCCGAGCGCAGCAGGGGGGTGTCGCCCGGAAGCACCAGCACCACCGAGTCGTCGTCGTAGTCGTCGCCGTCGAGTCGCGCCATGCCGACGGCGGTCGCGTCGCCGGTGCCGTTCTGTTGGACCTGCTCGGCGAATCGGATACCCGCCCAGTCGGGCGCGAGACGCTCGGCCTCTTCGGCAACGAGGTCACCGCCGTGACCCACCACGACGACGGTCGACCGGGGACGCACCGCTTCGAGTGCGTGCACCACGTGCAACAACATTGGACGGCCGCAGATCGGGTGGAGGGGTTTGGGGGTGCGCGACCTCATTCGGGTCCCGACACCGGCCGCAAGGATGATGGCCGAGATGTCCATGTGGTTCCGGGGAGAGGACTCGAACCCCTACACGCGGCACCAAAAACCGCTGTCCTGCCAATTAGACGACCCCGGATGGTCGGCGGGATGAGGGCCACCCCGACGACCACACGGTATCCGCCCGCGCGCATTCGCCCGACCCGGTTCGGAACGCCGCTGCAGCCGGTAGCGTGCCCGACCTATGGGTTCGCTCGTGAAGAAGCGCAGGAAGCGCATGCGGAAGAAGAAGCACAAGAAGATGCTGAGGCGCACGCGCCACCAGCGCCGCAAGTAGCACCTCGCGTCGAAGTGACGTCACGCCCCGAGCGTCGACGTCTCCACCACACGAGCGCCCTCGTCGGTCAGACCGGCGAGGGCGTCGCCATGTCGGCCCTCAACGAACCAGGTGGCGCCGCTACCGGCGAGCACCGGGGCGATGCCGCACCGCTCATGGATCGCGTCTCGCCACCCAGCCAGGTCGGGTGTGACCGCGATCGCGGCTACCTCCAGATCGTTCGCTCCCTCACCGGTCGGACCGCCAAGCGCGTCCCAGGCCGCGTAGACCTCCGGTGTCGACGACGTGAGCGGCGGGATCACCAGCGTGATGTCGAGACGCCGAGTCGGCAAGGGCTCGACGATCTCACCAATGCCGGTCACCCGGGCTCGGCCGCCGACGAGGCAGAACGGGATGTCAGCGCCGAGCCGCGAAGCCGCGACCGGGTCGTGAACGCCAGCCCATCGCAGCACCGCCGCGGCATCCGCTGAACCGCCGCCGAGTCCGCCGCCGTGTGGGATCGCCTTGCGCAACCGAATGCTCGCGGTTCGTCCGGCGAGAGCGAGCGCGCGTAGGCAGAGATTCGATCCGTCGGTCGGCACACCGTCGGCGAAAGGTCCCGACACAGTGAGCGAGGAGGTGTCCGCCGGTTCGATCTCGAGTTCATCGGCGAGATCAAGGGAGACCATCTCGGCATCGATCAGGTGGAAACCGTCGTCGCGAACCCCGGTCACTCGAAGCGACAGGGTCAACTTGGCGTTCGCGAGCAGGGTGGTCATCTCGATGCCACCACCGCGTCGGTGAGCGCGTACCACTGCTCGAGGCCGAGGGTCTCTGGCCGCGCCGTCGGGTCGATCCCGGCCTCGCCGATCAGTGACGCCGAGGCGACACCGGACAGCGATCGACGAAGCATTTTTCGACGCTGACCGAAGCCAGCGCGGAGCAACTCGTCGAGCACACCCTCGTCGACGGGTCGAACCTCAGCGTGACGCTCGATGGCGACCAACGCCGAGTCGACCTTCGGCCGAGGCAGGAACACCGTGGGAGGGACGTGGCCGACGATCCGAGCCCGGGCGCGATGGGCGATGCGCACCGACACCGCCCCGTACTGGCCGGAACCGGGTCCGGCGGCGAAACGCTCCGCGGCCTCGAGTTGCACCATGACGAGCATCCTCGAGATTCGTGGCACCTGCACCAGCAGATCGACGATCAGCGGGGTGGCGATGTTGTACGGCAGGTTGGCGACCAAAGTCCACGAGTCGGCTCCCTCGAGCACCGACCCCCAATCGAGGTTCATCGCGTCGCCCTCGACGACGCGGATCGAGTCGACATCGGCAGTGAGTCGCCGGAGCACCTGGGCGATACCCCGATCCACCTCGACCGCGGTGACGAACGCCCCGGTCTCCGCGAGGGCGAGGGTGAGCGAGCCGAGCCCCGCACCCACCTCGACGACGTGATCGCCTGCGCCGACCGCAGCAAGGTCGGCGATTCGACGGACCGTGTTGGGATCGACCACGAAGTTCTGGCCGAGGTCGCGACGGGGCGCCAACCCGCTCTCCTCGAGGAGCGCCGCGAGGGCGGGACGCGAATGGGTCACCAGCGGTACTCCACCCGGATCGGCGCGTCGGTCGGGTCGGCGATCCGGCTGAAGGCGATCGGATGGAGCTCGACCTCCTGGAAGCCGGCGCGATCGACCAAGGTCACGATGCACGACACCGAGCGCTTGTTCTCGATGTTGGTCACCGTCACATAGCGCCCGATCTCCGCGCCTCGCGCGAAGCAAAGGTCTTCCTCGGGGGACTCGTAGGTGAACGAGGCGAGGCCGGTGTAGGTCCCGTCGTCGGAGGGAATCGCGATGAACGCCCCCTCCGGTGGCGCGATTGTCACGCGCCGCTCGAGATGTGCCGGCACGGGGACACCGAGCGGATCATCGGTCTCAGCGGTCGACGCATCGGTGTCCGCGGCGCTCTCGTCGATGGGGATCGCGGTCACCACGGTCGAGATGTCGGCCGGACGGTCGTCGCCGTCGAGCAGGACGGCGGCCGGTACGGCGATGACCGTCAGCGCGAGAGCGAAGGCGAACCGACGCCGTTGGCGAACGACTGGATCCACGCTCACGAGGGCCATTCGGCCTCCCGGTCGTCGAGGGCGAAGAACCGGCGGGTGTTGGCACGGGTGACGGCCGCGACCTCGGCGCGTGCGACGTCACGGAGGTCGGCGATAGCGGTGCCGACCGTTGCTACGAGCGCCGGATGGTTGGGGCGCCCGCGATGGGGCACCGGCGCGAGATACGGGCTGTCGGTTTCGATCAGCATCGAGTCGAGCGGGCATTTCACGGCGGCTTCGCGGAGATCGATCGCGCTCGGAAAGGTGACGATTCCGGAGAAACTCACCATCGCCCCTCGCTCGACGCAGGCATCCATCTCGTCGACCCCACCGGTGAAACAGTGGAACACCGTCCGCTCCGGGACGCCGGCGATGTCGAGAATTTCGAAGGTCTCCTCCCAGGCCTCTCGGGTGTGAATCACCAACGGGAGCGAGCGCTCGTTCGCCCACTCGATTTGGGCGCGGAACACCTCGGCTTGGATATCGCGGGGGGAGTGGTCGTAGTGGAAGTCGAGTCCAGCCTCACCAACGGCCGCCACGCCCGGTGAGTCGAGGAGATCGACGACGGTGTCGACACCGTGGGAGGCCTCGTGCGGATGCAGGCCGACCGTCGCCCAAACGTCGCGGTTCGCCGCCGCTACCTCGAGCGCCGAGAGCGTCGTGGCGCGATCGCATCCGACCACGATGAACGTGTCGACACCATCGGCACGGGCGAGATCGAGGGCGGAAGCGGAGCCGTCGGGGATGCGCTCGTCGTAGACGTGGCAATGGGAGTCAGCCCAACGGAGGCCATCCGAAGCGACATCGCTCACCCCACTCGACACCGGGATCAACTCCGAATACGCGGGAAGAGCGGGTCACCCTTCGTCACGGTCAGGCCGCCCGGATAGCCGCCCCACCGGGCGTCGCCGGGGAGTCGCCGATCGGCCACCGAGCCATCGAGGCCGAGTCGTGCCCAAATCGCGTCCGCGGTCGACGGAACGGCGGGCCAGGCGAGCAGGGTGACGATCCGCAGCGCTTCGAGGGCGTCGCCCATCACCGCGTCGAGATCAGCACCTGGCGTCATCTTCCATGGCTCATTGGCCTCGAGGAACGCGTTGGTCGCTCGGATCAGCGACCAGGTCGCCTCGAGGGCGCGCGACGGGGTTACCGCATCCCAAGCGGCCGAGGTGTCGGCTACCGCGGTCGCCGCGGCGGCGGCGAGGGGGGAGTCATCGCGGGGGGCCGGTCCGATCCCGCCGCAGGATTTGCCGACCACGGTCGCCACTCGCGAGGCGAGGTTGCCGAGGTTGTTCGCGAGATCCGAGTTGTAGCGAGCGACGAGGCCGTCGTAAGAGAAGTCGCCGTCCGATCCGTACGACGTCTCGGCGAGCACGTAGTAACGGAACCCATCGACGCCGACGGTGTCGACAAGGTCGAGGGGGTTGACGACGTTGCCGGTGCTCTTGGCCATCTTCTCGCCATCCACGAGCAGCCAGCCGCCGACCGCCCAGCCCTTTGGCAGGTCGACCCCGGCGCTCATGAGCATCGCGGGCCAATAGACGCAGTGATGGCGGATGATGTCCTTGCCGATCAGGTGGTAGTCGACTGGCCAGCGCTCGGTGTAGTCGACGCTCGGGTCACCGAAGCCGGTGGCCGACAGATAGTTGGTGAGCGCGTCGAACCAGACGTAGGCGACATGACGGTCATCCCACGGGAGACGGATGCCCCAGTCGAGGCTGGTGCGGCTCACGGAGAAGTCGCGCAAACCGCCGCGGATGAGGCCGAGGGCCTCGTTGCCGCGGAACTCCGGCACGATCGCTCCGGGGTGCGCCGCGTACCAGTCGAGGAGCCGGTCTTGGAAGCGGCTGAGACGGAAGAAGTAGTTCTCCTCCTCGAAGTGGTCGACCGGCCGCTTGTGGATCGGGCAGTTGTCGCCCTCGAGGAGCTCCTCGTCGGTGTAGTACTCCTCGCAGGCCACGCAGTACTTGCCCGAGTAGGTGTCGAGTTCGATGTCCCCGGCGTCGTAGCAGCGCTGCAGTAGCTCGGTGACCGCGGCGTGATGCCGAGGCTCCGTCGTGCGGATGAAGTCGTCGTTGGCGATGTCGAGGCGCTCCCAGGCGTCGGCGAACTTCGGCGCGATCGAGTCGCAGAACTCCTTGGGGGAGAGGCCGGCCGCGTCGGCGGCCTGACGGATCTTGAGGCCGTGCTCATCGGTTCCGGTCAGGTAGAGCACGTCGTCGCCGAGCAGGCGATGCCAGCGGGTGAGCGCGTCACCGACGATCGTCGTGTAGGCGTGACCGAGATGCGGCTCCGCGTTGACGTAATAGATCGGTGTGGTCACGTAGAAGCGGCTCACCACCCTGACGCTACCCAGCCGCCGGATAGCGTCCTCGTCGTGCCCGGGGAGTTCGCTGACGCGACCGCAGTCACCCCGAGAGGCGAGATCGACCCCTCAGGGGTCAACGTGTTCGACTGCGAGGTAGCCGTTGGCTGGGACATCGCCGGGAACGCGAATGGCGGCTACCTGCTCGCTATCGCCGGTCGGGCTATGGCCGAGGTCGTCGGTCGGCCGCCGCTCACCGTCACTGCGCACTACCTGTCGCCGGGTCTCGTCGGGCCGCACACCATCACCGTTGAGGTGGTCAAAATCGGCCGACGAATCGCCTCCGCCACCGCGTCGATGGTCTCGGAGTCGACCGGACGTGAAGTGTTGCGACTCCTCGGTGCCTTCGGCCAAGGCGACCCGTCCGCTCCCTCGATCATCTCCGGACGGCCCCCTGAGCTCCCAGAGTTCGAGAGTTGTGTGGTGGACCGGGCCGCTCCCGAACATCCGATGCCGGAGATCTTCAATCGCCTCGCCATGCGGCTCGACCCTGCCTGCACCGGCTTCCGAGAGGGTCGGCCGACCGGCACCGCCGAAATGCGCGGTTGGTTCGCCTTCGCCGACGGGTCGGAGATCGACGTGTTCGCGCTCCTTCTCGCCGTCGACGCGTTCCCCCCGCCGGTGTTCAACACCGATCTCCCCGTGCTTTGGGTGCCGACGGTCGAGTTGACCGCGCACATCCGCGGCATCCCCGCACCCGGGCCGCTTGCCTGCGTCTATCGGTCGCGGTTCATCTCCGACGGGATGTTCGAGGAGGACGGCGAAGTGTGGGACTCCACCGGTCGACTCGTCGCCCAGTCGCGTCAGCTGGCGCTCACCCCGCTCGGCTGAGCCGCGCGACCGCGGGGAGAGCGAGCCGCCGAGCGCGACGGGCCCCCACCGACAGCCCGACGGCGAACGCGCCCGCCGCCACCGATGATGTGGCGAGGGCCGCGAGGGTGCGACGGATCACGGTCCGCGATCGTTGACGGAAGTGCACGATCGGCCAGCCGTTGCGGCGAGCGTGACGCTCGAGGCGGCCATCGGGGTTGACGACCACCGGATGGCCGACCGCCGACAGCATCGGCAGGTCGCTCGACGAATCGCTGTAGGCGTAGCACTGAGCCAAGTCGAGATTGTCCCAACGGGCCAACTGCTCGATGGCTTCCACCTTGCCTTCGCCGTAGCAGAACGGTCCCTCCAGCTCTCCGGTGTAGACGCCGTCGAGCACCTCGCCACGGGTGCCGATCGCCCCGGTCATACCGAGGGAGAGCGCGAGCGGTTCCACGATCTCTTGGGGGGCGGCCGAGACGATGAATGTGGAGCGGTTCGCGTGACGGTGGATGTCGAGCAGCCGTCGCGCCTCCGGTCGGATGCGGCCGAGCAGTGTCGGGATGACCCGCTCGTTGAGGGATTGGAAGTCGTCGCGGCGTTGACCCCGAATGAAGCCGAGGATCCGGTCGCGCGCCTCGGCGGCGACGTCGTTGCCGTGATCACCGCGCAACTTGAACAGCGTCGCGCCGACCGCGTCACGAAGCAGTTCGCGGGTCGGCATCAGTCGGGCAGCTTGGGCGGCTCGCGCGAGCGTGAACGCGGACGAGCCGCTGATCAGCGTTCGGTCGAGATCGAAGAAGGCTGCGCTCGGACCGCTGGACGCGACGTGGACGTACTCGCTCACCGGGTGCTCCCGTCGTCCGTCCCAGAGTCCTTCGCCATCGCGATGACGAGATCGTAGGCGGTCCGACGCGGAACACCGAGTCGCCGGGCCACCGCGGTCGCCGCGTCGCGTCGGGTGGCGCCCGAGGCGAGTTCGCTCTCCAGGAGGTCGCGTACCACCGACTCGTCGACTGGAGTGTCGTCGGCTGGACGGCCCTCGAGAACGATCACGTACTCACCGCGAGGAGTGCCAACATCGATCGAGGCGAGGGTGCCGCGCAACGTCTCCTCGTGCATCTTGGTCAGCTCGCGCGAGACGCTGACCCGACGCTCACCCCCGCACACCGCGCCGAGGTCGGCGAGAGTCCGTTCCAGTCGATGTGGGGCCTCGTAGATCACCACGGTCACCGCACTCGCGGACACCTCGGCGAGCCGTTCCTCGCGGTCACGCCCCGAGCGCGGGAGGAACCCCTCGAAGGTGAATCGGGTGGAATCGAGACCGCTTACCACGAGAGCGGCCAGCAACGCGCTCGCCCCTGGCACGGCCTCGACCTGGTGTCCGGCTTCGGCCACCGCGGCCGCGAGTCGGCCTCCGGGGTCGGAGAGGGCCGGCGTGCCCGCGTCACTGATCAACGCGACCGAGTGCCCGCTGGCGAGCAGGTCGACGACTTCGTCGACGAGGTCGCGCTCGGTGTGCTCGTTGCATACCGCGAGTCGTCGGGCTTCGATCGCGAGGTGCTGGAGTAGGCGTCCGCTGTGACGGGTGTCCTCGCAGCAGATGAGGTCAGCCCGCCTGAGCACCTCAATCGCACGCGTCGAGATATCCGACAGGTTGCCGATCGGAGTGGAGACGAGGTGAAGCGTTCCGCTCACCGGTCGTCGTTCCTGATCTCGACCTCGTCGCCGACCCGCAGTCCCCAGCGGGCGAACGCTCCGGCTTGGGCTTCGATCACCATTCGTGCGGTCGGCACGGGGACGCCGACGCGATGACGTTGCATGCGTGCGGTCTTCACGACGACACCGTCGCGATCGAGGTAGGCCACGTCGATCGGGAATCGCATGCCGATCGTGTGCACCCAGCGGCAGGGTCGCAATACGAGCGCCCCCTCGAGTTCATCGCGGCCGAGGAGCCCTCGGCGGCGTTCGACGCGCGACTCGGCGAGTTCTGCCGAGGCCATCACGCGGGCGTCGTTCACCAGCCAGGCCACGCCCAAAGTGTGTCACCTGCGCGCCGCGCGCCAACGGTCACTGCCGGCGCGCCGTCACACGTTGAAGCGGAACTCCATCACATCGCCGTCCTGGCCGACGTAGTCCTTGCCCTCCACCCGGAGCCGACCCGCCTCTTTCGCGGCATGCCAGGAGCCGAGTTCCAACAACTCGTCCCAAGCGATGACCTCCGCGCGGATGAACCCACGCTGGAAATCCGAGTGGATCCGCCCGGCGCACACGGGGGCCGTCGAGCCCTCGTAGAACGTCCAGGCTCGGCTCTCCTTCTCGCCGGTCGTGAAGTAGGTGCGCAGGCCAAGCAGGTGATAGCTCGATCGCACCATCCGGAAGAGCGCGCCTTCGCCGAGTCCGAAGCCTTCGAGCATCTCGGCTCGCTCAACCGGATCGGAGATCGCGGCTGCTTCAGCCTCCAATTGGACGCACATGCCGATCACCTCGACGTTGTCGCCGGCGTCGTTGAACTCGGCCGCCACCCGCGCTTCCGCTTCGGGAATCGCATCGAGTTCATCCTCTCCGACGTTCACCACTGCGAGCACCCGCCGGTTGGTCAACAAGAAGTAGGGGGCGAGGGTCTCCCGGTGCGCCGCGTTCAGCCCCGCCCGGTACAGCGGGCGCCCGTCGCTGAGGGCGGATTCGGCGGCCCGTAGCGCGTCGAGCTCGTCGCCGAGGCTCTTGTCGAGTTTCGACTGACGCTCCACCGCGGCGCGGCGCTTCTCGACGGTCTCAAGATCAGCGAGGGCGAGCTCGAGTTCGACCACCCGGAGGTGCTCCAGCGGGTCGGACGGTCCAGGCACATCGTCATCAGCGAACGCGCGAAGCACGAACACAATCGCGTCGACCTCACGGATGTTCGCGAGGAACTTGTTGCCGAGACCCTCGCCTTTGGACGCGCCTTCGACGAGACCACCGATGTCGACCACCTCGACGGCGGCGTGGATGGTGTTCTTCGACGATGACATCGCCGATAGGCGCTCGAGACGCTCGTCGGGCACCTTCGCGACCCCGATATTCGGGTCCTTCGTGGCGAAGGCGTAGGGGGCCGCGAGGGCACCGCCACCGGTCAGCGCGTTGTAGAGCGAACTCTTTCCAGCGTTGGGAAGACCGACGAGTCCGAAGCGCTCCATGGGCGGGAGACGCTACCGCCGGCCGGGGTCAGGCGGGGGGTGTGCCCGACCTCCGGTCGGCGAGACGCGATGTCGAGGGGGGCACCGACATCGCGTCCGGCGTCAAGGGGCTGCGGGAGCCCCGACGCCGCGACGGGTCAACTGGGGGAGTTGTCCTCGTCGGCGAGCTGAGCGCGGATCTCGTCCATGTCGAGTTCGCGCACCTGGCGGATGAGGTCGTCGAGCGCGCCTTTCGGAAGGGCGCCCGGCTGGGCGAACAACTGGATGCCGTCGCGGAAGATCATCACCGTCGGGATCGACATGATTCCGAGAGAACCGGCGAGCTGCTGTTCGGCTTCGGTGTTGACCTTGGCGAACGTCACGTCGGGGTTCTCCGCCGCCGCTTCCTCGAAGATCGGGCCGAACATCTTGCAGGGGCCGCACCACTCCGCCCAGAAATCCACGAGAGTGATGCCGTCAGCGGTGACGGTGCTCTCGAAGGTGTCGAGTGTCAGTTCGGTGGTGCTCATAGCGATGTCCTGTCGTTGCTGTTCGATTGGGCCGGCTGGGGGGTGTGCCGGCGACGTCTTCAACGCCGAGCACGTCCGGACTATTCCGAGGGGTCGTCGATCACCCTTCCCGCTCCCGGTCGACCCGGTTGCGACCCACCGACACACCCGTAGACTTCAGGTCCTATGTCGAAGAAGACCAAGAAGCGCAAGGCGCGCCTGCGTCGCTCAAAGGCGAACCACGGCAAGCGCCCGAACATGGGTCGCGGCTGACGCCGCCCCACGGTCTCCGACTCGACGTGTTACCGCCGTGACCGCACGGCTGAGCCATCTCTCCCTCCCGGGATCCCCGGACGCGTGGGACGCAATGGTCCCCGATTGGTTGCGCACGTCCGAGGGCCGACTCGGGCTTCGTGGGCCAAACCTCGTGTGGCCCGAACCACCAGTTGAGCACCTCGAATGGGTGTTCGACGCCGAGTCCGGTCCGTCGGTGTGCGACGGCATCCCGGTGGGGTTCTCACCTGCCGACGAGGCTGAAGGTCATGCCCTCGGTGGCCTTGGTTACATCGATCACATCGTGATCACCACGGACTCGATCGAACGCACCTCGGCTGCGATCGAGGCGCTCACCGGTGAGGGACTCCGCAGGATCCGAGAGACCGCGGACATCCGTCAGGGCTTTCACCGTCTCGGACCTGGCGGCACGATCCTCGAGCTGGTCGAGCGTGCAGGTGTCGCCACGGCGCTGTGGGGGTTCGTGCTCACCGTTCCCGACCTCGATGAGGTGGTGGCTGCCGGAGGCGACCTGGTGTCACCCGCGCGCGACGCTGTGCAGCCGGGACGTCGAATCGCTGCTGTCGACCGGCGAGCGGGTCTCGGAACCGCCGTCGCGTTCATGACCCCGGAGCCCGCTGCTTGACGGTGAACCGTCGAGCGCGAACACCGTCGATAGCGTTTGCGCGCATGGAACGGCGACTGCTGCTGGTCCTCGCGGGGCTCGTGTTGAGTTCCTGCTCTTCGGGCGACCGGGTTGACCCCGTCGCCGAAGCCGCGAACACCCCCGAGATGAGCGCGCTCGATTCGGGCTCCGAACCGGAACCGGTCGTCGAGCCGGCTCCGACCACCTCAACCGCGCCGGCTACCACCTCGACCACGAGCACCGTGCCAGAACCGGTCGTCGAACCGGGGGACTGCGCGATCTCGTCGACGCTGACGCGCGGAACGGTGTCGGAGGAGGTGCTGTGCATCGAACGCCACCTCTGGGCCGCCGGCTACTTCCCGGGTCAGCCCGACGAGGTGTTCGATACCGAGACCGCTCAGGCCGTACTCGACTACCAGGCGAACACCAACCTGATCGTCGACGGCATCGCAGGCAAGCAAACCTCAGACAACCTGGGGCTCTGGGTGACGCCTCCTCCGCCCGAGCCGGATCCTGAGACCTGCGCTGACATCGACAACGGCTCCGTCATCGATCGAGAGTTCCAGCGCTCGTGGCTGTGCTCCGATGGCGAGATCACTCATGTTTTCCCGATCACCACCGCGTGGAACCAGCCTGACCCGGCTGACTATCGGGTGCTTGAGAAGGACATGGAGGCGTCGTCGGTTGAGACCGGTTCGTATACCGAGATGACCCACTTCGTGGTGTTCACCAGAGGCAAGTTCCAGGGAGCCCGAGTCGGCTACCACTCAGTGCCGACCCACCCCGACGGTGAGTTCATCCAGACCCTCGAGAGCGTCGGCACCGAGGAACTGCACGGTCAGTCCTCAGGGTGTATTCGAGCCCGACCGGACGACGCCGTGATGGTGTGGGACCACCTCGAGGTGGGAGACACCGTTCGGGTGATCTCGTGACGCGGC
>JAFMMJ010000084.1 GCA_017859785.1 Ilumatobacteraceae bacterium | reverse complement strand
CCGAGGGGTCAGTCGTCCATACGTCGGTGGCCGGCTTCCCAGTCCTCCTCGACGGTCTCCTCGGTGACACCTCCGAGGATGTTGAGGTGCGGCACCTCTCGTAGTGAGCGCTTCAGTTCGGCGAAGCCCGGGAACGCCGCGAGGGTGGTGACGGCATCCCAGAGGCGCTCGGCTTCCTCGCCGACCGGAACCCTCGAGATCACTGGCCCGAAGAACGACTGCTCCGACGCCGTGACCGTCAGGATCGGCGTGCCGACGTCGCGTCCGGTGCGCGAGAGCGCCATCTCACCCTCGGCGTCGATCATGGCGTCCCAGCCGTTGTCGTCCGCCGCTTCAGCGAATCGACGATCGAGCCCCGCTCGATCGAGGACCTCCAGAAGATGGTCGTGGGTGGAGAGCCGGTCGCGCATACCCGAGCCCTGCGGCTTGTCGAAGTACGACTCCCCGTACGCGGTCACCACCGGTCCGAGCGCCTCGCGTCCCAGGTCCTCGCGGATGGCCGCCGCGACCCGAAGCATGCGCAACCCGGCGGTGTGGCCGAACTCGTATCCCGACGGGAAGTGCGTCGCGTAGTCCTTGTCCTTGTTGATGAGGCGGAGTGAGATGAACCGCCAGTCGATGTTCAACTCCCGCCGCGAGGCAACCTCGATAAGCCACCGGGACGTGAGCCACGCAAACGGGCAGACCGGGTCCCAAAAGAATTCGACATCACAGCCGAGTGCGCGTGATGGGGGTTCAGCCGAATGCGTCATGAGCGAGAACCTACGTCGCAGCGACACCCGGCGCTCGTTCGTGACGAGATCGTGAGGCACCGCACTGACCGGTGCCGTAGTTTCTGACCATGGCCGAAATCACGGAGACCAATCTGCCGGGTGTCGGGGTGCGCCACGAGTTCGTGACCGATTCGGGTCAACATGTCGGTGTCATCTCGCATCGCGGAGGGCGACGCGAGATCCTCGTCTACGACCGGGATGATCCCGACTCCTGCTCAATGGTCGTCCATCTGACCGAGCACGACTCGCGCACCCTGAACGAGCTGCTCGGCGTGTCGCGGGTCGCCGATTCTCTCGCCGCGGTGGAACAGCAGATCGAAGGGCTCGGTATCGACTGGGTGCCGATCGCCGAGGGCTCCTCCTTCGTCGGTAAGTCGATCGCCGATGGAATGTTCCGCACCTCCACCGGGGTCTCCATCGTGGCGGTGGTGCGCGACTCCTCGACCGTCCCGGCTCCACGCCCCGACTTCGTCTTCTCCGTTGGCGACATCGCGGTGTGCGTTGGAACCGACGAGGGTCTCGCTGCCGTGCGGGAACGGCTCACCGCCTGACGTCGCCCGTGACACTCGGAGCGCAGATCCTGGCTGCGACCAGCAGCGAGGCGGCTACGGCCTTTGTCGAGGTCGGAGCGATCGCCATCGGACTGTCGTTCCTCGCCCTTATTGCGAGCCGTGTCGGCATCACCGCGGTGCCGCTCTACCTGATGGCCGGCCTCGCATTCGGCGACGGCGGGTTCATCGACGTGACCGCGAGCAGCGACTTCGTCACGTTGACGGCAGAGATCGGCGTACTCCTGCTGCTTCTCACGCTTGGACTCGAGTACTCCTCCGACGAGCTCCGAACCGGTATGCGCACCGGCCTGCTTCCCGGGTTGCTCGACATGGTCCTCAACTTCACGCCCGGACTCATTCTCGGTCTGTTGCTCAACTGGTCGACTCCAGCGGCGATCCTCCTTGGCGGCATCACCTGGGTGAGTTCCTCCGGCATCATCTCGAAGGTCCTGAACGACCTCGGCCGTCTCGGCAACCGGGAGACGCCGACGGTGCTCAACCTGCTCGTCATCGAAGATCTCGCCATGGCGGTCTACCTGCCAGTCGCAGCCGCACTGGTGATCGGTCGGGCACCAGCGGACACCGTGTGGACCGTCGCGATCGCCTTGGTCACCGTCGTGGTGATCCTGTGGGGTGGCCTGACGTTCGGTCACCATCTGAGTCGGAGTCTGACGATCGGCTCCGACGAGACCATGTTGCTCGCCGTCTTCGGCCTCACGCTCGTGGTGGCCGGTCTGGCTCAGCAGTTGCAGGTCTCCGCGGCGATCGGCGCCTTCCTCGTCGGGCTCGCCCTCTCCGGCGAGGCGCAGCGCCGCACCCGTCGCCTCATTGAGCCGTTGCGTGACTTGTTCGCCGCCGTGTTCTTCGTGATGTTCTCGTTCCAGATCAACCCGGCTGACCTGCCTCCGGTGCTGCTCCCCGCCTTGGGTCTGGCCGTGCTGACGAGCCTCGGGAAGGTAGCCACGGGCTGGTGGGCAGCGGGTCGGGCCGGGGTCGGCCGACGGGGCCGGATGCGCGCCGGCACGATGCTCATCGCCCGCGGTGAATTCGCGATCGTCGTGGCGGCTCTCGGCGCCAGCCTGACCGAGGGGCCCGAACTCGCCGCACTCGCGGCCGCCTATGTGCTCATCACCGACGCGATCGGTCCGATCTCAACGAAGTTCGCGGATCGCCTCGTGCGAGCCTGATCGCCCGACTAGCGAAGGGCCTCGGGGATGTACTCGCCGTGGGCCTCGATGAGGTCGTCGCACATCGCCCAGATCTGAGAGATGTCGAGTTCCGCCGCGGTGTGCGGGTCGACCATGGCAGCGTGGTACACGTGATCGCGACGACCGTTGAGCACCGCCTCAACCGTCAACCCCTGCACGTTGATGTTGGTCTGCATCAGCGCTGCGAGATGCGGCTCAATGGCACCGATCCGCTCCGGGTGGATGCCCTCGCTATCGACGAGGCACGGCACCTCGACCGAGCAGCCCTCGGGCAGATTGTCGATGAGCCCGTGGTTCGGAACGTTTCCGTAGACGACGCGCGGCTCACCAGTGACGGTGGAGTGGATGATGCCCGCGCCGTACTCCTCGCTGCGGCGGACGGTGAGTTCGGCGTCAGGATCCTCGAGTCGCTCGCGCAGTTCCTCCCAACCAGCGATCTGGTTCACGCAGCGACGCGGATACTCATCCAAGGGAATTCCGAACTCGTCGAGTAGATCACCGCGACCCTCCTTGATGAACCAGGGCACGTACTCGGCGAAATGCTCGCTTGACTCGGTGACGAAGCGACCGAGTCGTCGGAACACCTCGTAGCGCACGGCATCGGAAAGTCCTTCGGATCCACCATCGGAGCGCTCGGGGTCACCACGTGACGGGATGTCACCTTTGGCACGCTCGGCGAGCAGCGGGTAGAGGTCGATCACCTCGCCGTTCGGGGTATGGCGCTCGAGTTCTGAGTAGAAGGCCATGTGGTTGATCCCCGCGCAGCGATACCGCATCTCATCGAAGGGAATGTCGAGGTCACCGGCGAGTTGACGGGCGGTCCCTTGAACGCTGTGGCAGAGACCAATCGTCGAGATCGACGAGGCGCGCGACACCGCCCAGCAGAGCATCGACATCGGATTGACGTAGTTGAGCAACAGCGCGTCAGGGCAGACATCCTCCATGTCGGAACAGATGTCGAGCAGCACCGGGATGGTGCGCAGCCCGCGCATGATCCCGCCGATACCGAGGGTGTCGCCAATGGTCTGACGGAGCCCGTAGCGCTTCGGGATCTCGAAGTCGATCACCGTCGACGGCTCGTACCCCCCGACCTGGAACATGGTGATCACGTGATCGGCTCCGTCGAGCGCTCGGCGGCGATCCGTGGTCGCCTCCACGGTTGGCGAGGCGTCCACTGCTCTCGCGGTCTTCTCGGCGACGACACGGCTCGTCTCGAGGCGTCGCTCGTCGATGTCGTGGAGGCTGACGTGGGCATCGGCGAGAGCTGGTTCGGAGAGGATGTCGCCGAGGAGGTTCTGCGCGAAGACAGTGCTTCCGGCTCCGACAAGGGTGATCTTGGTGGGCATGCCCAGACAGTAGGCGTGTTGGCGAGACCTAGGATCGCGGCCGATGTCGAAGGCTCAGGATCGTGCGCTCGCGCTCCACCGCCAGCGTTTCCGGGGGTCTCCAACGCTCGTCGCCTCGGCACCCGGCCGGGTGAACCTGATCGGTGAGCACACCGACTACAACGACGGGCACGTCCTGCCGCTCGCCCTGCCGATGCGCACCGTCATCACCGTTGAGCCGACCGACGGTCCGGTCACGCTGGTGTCGGAGGTGTTCGGCGAGGCCTCGTTCGACCTCGCGACATCAGCCGGAACCTCGTCGGGCTGGGTGCGCTACGTCCACGGGGCCGTTGAGTTGGCCCGCGCAGAGGGCTACCCGGTTCGGCCCTGGTGCGGTGTGGTCGCAACGGATGTGCCGGTCGGCGCGAGCTTGTCGTCCTCAGCGGCCCTCGAGATCGCCGCGCTGCTCGCGGCCTGCCCGGCAGGAGACGCTCCCCCACCGGCGTCGCTCGCCCGACTCGGGCAGCGGGTGGAGAACGAGGTGATCGGCCTCGGAACGGGGATCATGGATCAGTTGGTGAGCGCAGCCGCCGCGGATGGCTCGGCGCTGCTCATCGACTGTCGATCGCTTGACACGCGACCCGTACCGCTCCCCGAGGGTGTCTCTGTGGTGGTCGTGGACACGGGGACCCGACGCCAACTCGAGACCTCCGCCTACGACGACCGACGAGCGGACTGCGCCGAGGCGGCGTCCACACTCGGGGTGAGCGCTCTGCGGGACGCCGCGCCGGACGACTGGACGAAATTGGACGGTCGAGTGGCAGCGCGCGCGCGTCACGTGCTCGGCGAGCAGGTGCGAGTCGCGGCGGCGGTCGCAGCGATGGAGGCCGGGGACGTCGTCTCCCTCGGACAACTCATGGATGAGAGTCATGCGAGTCTTCGCGATGACTATGAGGTGTCCAGCCCCGCGCTCGATGCGATGGTCCTCGCCGCTCGCGGTCTTCCCGGATGTCTCGGAGCGCGAATGACCGGTGGCGGATTCGCGGGCTGCATCGTCGCCCTGGTCGCCGATGATGCGGTCGCCGATTTCTCGTCGGCGCTCCTCGTCGCTTACCGGGAACCGGTGGATCAACCCTCGACCGAGCCGATCGCCGTGATGCCGGTGCGCCCAAGTCGAGGAGCGGCAATCGAGCCGGTCGGCTGACGTTCAGGCGTCGAGGCGGGCGCGCAGACCACTCGCTCGCCGGGTGGGACGCGACACAGCGGCGAGAACCGCATCGAGCGACCCGATGAGAGTGACCGAGGAGCGAGCCCGAGTGATCGCGGTGTAGAGCAGTTCCCTCGTGGCGAGCAGCGAATCGGCTGACGGGAGCACGACGACAACCCGATCGAACTCGGATCCTTGGCTCTTGTGAATGGTGAGCGCGTGGACGGTCTCGACCCGACCGAGATGCACCCTCGGAACGTGCCGAATCGACTCCCCGTCGGGAATGACGACCTCAAGCGCGCCGGTCTCGGGTTGCTCAACGACCACGCCGATGTCACCGTTGAACAGTCGGCGGGGAGCGTCGTTGACGGTGACCATCACCGGTCGGCCGGCGTAATCGGAGAACGGTCGCACATCACCGAGCCATGACTCGACGAGGGAGTTCCACCGCGCGACGCCAGCCGGGCCGCGACGGTGGGCGCAGAGCACGCGCACCGAGTCAAGTTGTTCCGCCGC
>JAFMMJ010000026.1 GCA_017859785.1 Ilumatobacteraceae bacterium | reverse complement strand
CTCGCTACCGTCGGCGGTGCCCATGACGACCGCCCCCGAACTCAGGGTCGCGATTCCCGACGACCTGCCGATCGCGGCTCACGCCGACGATCTCGTCGCCGCGCTCCGCGACCACCGGGTTGTGGTGGTCGCGGGGGAGACCGGATCGGGGAAGAGCACCCAGTTACCGAAGCTGTGCCTGGCGGCGGGACGCGGCGTCAACGGGATGATCGGCCACACCCAGCCTCGGCGAGTGGCGGCGCGGTCGATCGCTTCGCGAGTCGCCTCCGAGCTCAGTGTCGAGCTTGGCGCTGAGGTCGGGTTCAGTGTCCGTTTCGACGACCGTGTCGCCGATACGACTCGCATCCGTCTCATGACCGACGGCATCCTCCTCGCCGAACTGCAGCGTGATCCGGAGCTCCGTCGTTACGACACCCTCATCATCGATGAGGCGCACGAGCGCAGCCTCAACGTCGACTTCCTCCTCGGCTATCTCCGGCGGCTGCTCGATCGACGCGAAGACCTGCATCTCGTCATCACCTCGGCCACGATCGACACCGAGCGGTTCGCCCGCCATTTCGCCTCCGCTGATGGCACCCCCGCTCCGGTCCATCTGGTGGAGGGACGTGGCCATCCGGTCGAAATCCGATACCGAACTCCCGAGGACGACGTCGATCAGGTCTCGGCGATCATCGACGCGGTTAACGAGCTCGATCCGAGGTCACGAACTGGCGTGGACGGCGATGTTTTGGTGTTTCTCTCCGGCGAACGCGAGATCCATGACACCGCTCGGGCAATCCGAGATCTGGCCCTACCGCGGGTCGAGGTGCTGCCGCTCTACGCGCGGCTCTCCGCTGCCGAGCAACAACGCGTGTTCGCTCCTCATCCCGGTCGACGGATCGTGTTGGCCACCAATGTCGCGGAGACCTCGATCACGGTGCCGGGGGTTCGCGCGGTGATCGACACGGGCACCGCCCGCATCAGCCGCTACTCCCGGCGGTCGAAGGTGCAGCGCCTCCCGATCGAACCGGTCTCGCAGGCATCGGCGGCCCAGCGGGCCGGTCGCTGCGGTCGCGTGGCGCCCGGGGTGTGCATCCGCCTCTACTCCGAGGAGGATCTCGCGTCTCGCCCCGAGTTCACCGAGCCGGAGATCCTCCGGACAAGCCTCGCCTCGGTCATTTTGCAGATGGCCTCGCTCGGACTTGGCCGGGTCGATGACTTCCCCTTCGTTGAGGCCCCCGACCCGTCGCAGGTGACCGACGGACGGCGGCTCCTGCTCGAACTGGGTGCGCTCAAGGCCGATGACGGTTCGGGTCGCGATCGTCTGACGCGGCTCGGTCGCCGTCTCGCGCGACTGCCGGTCGATCCTCGCGTCGGCCGGATGATCATCGAGTCGGATCGGCACGGCTGCGTCCGCGAGGTGCTCGTCATCGCCGCTGCCCTGTCGATTCAAGATGTGCGCGAACGTCCGCGAGAGCACCGTGACCGCGCTGATACTTTCCATCGCCGCTTCGAGGTCCCGGGCTCCGACCTTCTCTCGATTGTCGCGCTGTGGGATTACCTCCGGGAGCGTCAGGCCGAGTTGTCGGGAAACGCCTTCCGGCGCATGTGCGTCGACGAGCATCTGAACTACATCCGAGTGCGAGAGTGGCGTGACCTGTACAGCCAGTTGCGCCGTGTCGCCGGCGAGGTCGGGATTCGCCCGGGAGCCGATTCGGGTCATCCTGATCGTGTGCACCAGGCGGTGCTGTCGGGTCTGCTCTCTCAGATCGGTATGCGCGACCGTGATCGGCGCGACTATCTCGGCGCACGGGGCACGAGGTTCACCCTGGCCCCGGGTTCAGTGCTCACGCGCGCCGGTGCTCCTTGGGTGATGGCGGCCGAACTCGTTGAGACCGACCGGCTCCGCGCGCGGCGAGTCGCTGAGATCAAGCCCGAGTGGGTGGAACACGCGGCCGGTCCGTTGGCGCGGCGTTCCTATGGCGATCCCGAATGGGACGCGCGGTCGGGTCGGGCGGTGATCTCCGAGCGGGTCACGGTGCATGGCCTTCCGGTGGTGGATGGTCGCCGCATCGGTCTCGATCGGGTCGACGCGGAACAGGCCCGTCGCCTGCTCATCCTGCACGGGCTGGTGCGAGGAGAGTGGGGTGCGCGGTTGTCGTTCCTTGACCGGAACGCCCGTCTCGTTGAACGGATTCGAGCCGTGGAGGACCGATTGCGGCGCCGCGACCTCGTTGATGAGCACCTGCTCTGCGCGCATTACGACCGCGCCCTGCCGACTGACATCGTGTCGGGTCGCCACCTCGAGCGCTGGTGGCGTTCGGTGGTCGACGACGACCCGGCTCGCCTAGATCTCGATCGAGATCCGACGGTGTCCGAACTGTTGGCTCAAGCCGACTCGGGTTTGCCGGAGGTGTGGCGAGAGGGCGGTCACGAGTACGTCCTCACCTACCGGCATGACCCGGGCAGCGTCTTCGATGGGGTGACGGTCCACATCCCGTTGACCGCCATCAACCGGTTCAGTGGTGTTGGACTCGATTGGCAGGTGGCGGGACATCGGGCTGAGCTGGCCGACGAGTTGACTCGCTCCCTCCCCAAGGAGTCTCGTCGCCGGCTCATCCCAGTAGCAGCGACGGTGACGGCGGCTCTCGATTTGCTTCCCACGGAGCCCGATGAGCGGGCATTCACTGAGGCGCTCGCGGAGGCGCTCTCCAAGGTGTCCGGAACCTCGATCGCTCCCGGCGATCTCGACCCGAGCCGACTGCCCATCCACCTCCGCATCCACGTGGTGGTGAGCGACGACGACGGCGAGGTGCACGCGTTCGGCGACGATGTCGGCGCGGTCCTCGACCTCGCCCGCCCCGGTGCTCGTGCGGCCATTGCCTCCCGTGCGCCGATTGAGGAGCGGACCGGCATCGTCGACTGGGATGTCGGCGACCTCCCCGAGGTGGTCGAGTGGGGTGATGGTGATGAGACGATCCGCGCCCACCCGACTCTCCTTGACCGGGGGTCGAGCGTCTCGCTCCGACTCGTCACCGATCGAGCGCTCGCCGAGCGCCTGTTGCATGAGGGTGTTCGCCGGCTGGTGCTGCTGACGGCGCCGCCCTCGCGAGCGGGGGTCCGTGATCTGCTCACCGGTTCGGCCACCCTCGATCTGCCCATGGTCGGCCTCGGCCCGGCGGCTCTGCTCGACGACTGCCTCGGCGCAGTGGTCGATCGCCTGATCGACGATGTCGGTTTGCCTCGTGATCGGGTCGCCTTCGAGTTGTTGCAAACCGCTTCGAGGTCGACCGGGGGACCGCTGCTCCTCGATGTCGTCCACACGGCGCTCGCGATATCGGCCGATGCCGCGGCGGTGCTTCGGCGACTCGAGCGTTTGCGAGCGCCGGCGGCTGGAGCGAATGTCGCTGACATCGAGGCTCACCTCGATCGGTTGCTCGGCCCAGGGTTCGTCTCGCGGGCGGGCACACGCCGCCTGCCTGATCTCCGCCGGTACCTCGCTGGGATCGCCCATCGCGTCGATCACCTCGGCGGACGACTCGACCGCGATCGACGGGCGATGGATGAGATCGCCCCGGCGGAGGCGCGGGTGCGCGCTGCTCTGACGGCTCATCGCGCCGGTGCGGAGCCCCCCGCGGTGCGCGAGGCGGTGTGGATGCTCGAGGAGCTACGGGTGGCGACCTTCGCGCAGCCGGTGGGTGCCCGCGGTGGCCCAACGCTGAAGCGGTTGCTCTCTTTGCTCGACTGAGTCCGACAGTCTCCGGCGGTCTCGGGCTGTGCGACGATGACCGAATGGATCTCACGACGATCACTTACGCGGTGCGCGACGGTGTCGCTCACGTTCGACTCGACCGGCCGGAGGGGGCCAACGCGGTCAATCCGACCTTCGCCCGCGAGCTTCGCGAGGTGATGCTGGCCATTGAGTTCGACGACGCGGTGCGCGCGATCTCGGTCACGGCGGAGGGCAAGGTGTTCTCGGCGGGGGGCGACTTGAAGTTCTTCGCGGCGGCCGGTGACGACCTGCCACGCGTGGCTTCCGACATGCTCGTCGACTACCACGGCGCGATGTACCACATGAACCGGATTCCGAAGCCGTTTGTGGCTGGGGTGCGGGGAGCGGCCGGTGGGGCTGGTATCTCGTTGGTCAGCGCCTTCGATCTGGTGGTCGCTGGGGAATCGACAAAGTTCACGATGGGCTACACGCGGGCCGGCATGAGCCCGGACGGCACCTCGACCTACTTCCTCGCCCGGCATATCGGCCTTCGGCGGATGCTCGACCTCACCCTCACCAACCGGGTGCTCTCGGCCCGCGAGGCCGAGGAGTGGGGTTTCGTCAACCGGGTGGTTCCCGATGATGAGGTGGACGCGGCCACCGCCGAGTTGGCATCGACCCTGGCTGAGGGCGCCACCTTGTCGCTCGGTAACGCCAAACGACTGGTCTATGAGGGGTTCGACTCGAGCCTTGAAGAGGCGGGAGAGCGCGAGGGCTCGGTGATCGCCAAGATGATGGCGACCCGTGACGGTCGCGAGGGGATCGCCGCGTTCGTCGAGAAGCGGCCCCCCAACTTCGAAGGTCGCTGACGGTTCGCGGGCGCGCCGGTTAGCGGCGGGCGAGCCGGTCGATGGTCTCGGCGAAACCTGAGACCGTGTCGGCGATGATGTCGGCCACGGGACGGATCTCGGCGATCCGTCCAGCCACCTGTCCGCTGAGGGCGATCGCCGCCTCCATGTCGCCGCCGAAGTAGAGGGCTTGCGGGTCGCCGAAGTCGCCGAAGACGTTGTGCTCGGCCACGGCGAGGCGTTCGGTGCGCTCCGTTCGCAAGGCGCGCAGCGCGGGGGAGTGACGCTCGTTCAGGAAGAGCGTGTCGGTCTCCGCGGCGGCGATGATCGCCTGTTTCCAGTTGTCGTGAACCGGGCTTTCGGCGCAGGCGACCATCTGGGTGCCCATCTGCACGCCTTCAGCGCCGAGGGCGAAGGCCGCGGCCATCGTCGGTCCATCGCAGATGCCCCCCGCGGCGATGATCGGCACGTCGACCCGGGAGCGAATCAAGGGCAGGAGCACCATGGTCGACACCGGGGTCGGGCTCTTGAACCCGCCGCCCTCTGCGCCCTCGACGACCAAGCCGTCCACCCCGGCCTCCACCGCTTTCAAGGCGGCCGAGAGGGTCGGCACCACGTGGTAGACGGTGAGGCCGGCATCCTTCAGAACCGAGGTGTATCGGGTGGGGGAGCCAGCCGAGGTCGTCACGAAGCGCACACCCTGATCGATCACAAACTCGGCGATCGACGGGTCGCGTACGAACGCTTGGGCGATGTTGACGCCGAAGGGTCGGTCGGTGAGGTCGCGCATCCGGCGGATCTCGTCGCGAACGGCGTCGAGCTCTCCGGAGGAGGTCTCGATGATCCCGCAGGCACCAGCGGCGGAGACAGCCGACGCCAGCTGGCTTCGTGCGATCCAGCCCATCGGGGCTTGGACGATTGGGATGTCGACGCCGAGGTCGCGGGTGACCCGGTTGTCGAAGGCGGGATGCGCCGTCAACTCAGCCCTTGACGGAGCCGGCGAGGATGCCGCGCACGAAGTAGCGCTGTAGCGAGAAGAAGACGACGAGTGGCACAAACGCTTGCACGAAGGCGGCGGCGGGGAGCAGGTGCTCGTTCATTCCGAAGTCACCGGCGAGGTTCGCGATCAAGATCGTCGTCGGGATGGCATCAGGGTTGGTGCCCGCCATGGTGTTGGCGATCAGGTAGTCGTTCCAGGTCCACAGAAACTGGAAGATCGCGAAGGCCGCGAGCACCGGCACCGACAGCGGCAGCACGAGACGCCAGAAGATCGTGAAGTGGTCGGCGCCGTCGATGCGGGCCGCCTCGAACACGTCGCGAGGAAGCGACGAGATGTAGTTGTGCAGGAGGAAGATCGCAAAGGGCATCGCGAAGCCGGTGTGGGTCAACCAGACGGCGGTGGTGGTGTTCACCAGGTTGAAGTCGGGGATGATCGTGATCGTCTTGTCGAGCCACGGCAAGGTGAGGTGCGCGCCGTTCACGTAGAGCTGGAGCAGTGGGATCAGAGCGACCTGCAGCGGGATGGCCAGCAGGGACACGACCGCGATGAAGAGGCCTTTGCGGCCTTTGAAGTCGATCCACGCGAAGCCGTAGGCGGCGAAGGCCGCGATGGAGATCGGGATGATCGTGGCCGGAAGGCTGATCGCCATCGAGTTGAGGAGCGAGTTGCCGAGGCCACCGCTCGTGGTCGAGTTGAAGATCGACTCGTAGTTGTCGAGAGTGAACTCGTCGGGTTTCGTTGTCCACCACGCCCGCGAGCGCTGGGCGTCGCGTGTGCGCCAGGAGTTGATGAACACGCTGAGGCTCGGGAGGCTCCAGACGATGACGATCAGCCAGAGGATGATGGTCGGCACGCGGCGCAAGGTCGCGTAGATCCGCTCGATCGGCCCGCTGCCGCTGGTGTGGACGGCGATGTCGCTCATCTCAGGACTCCCTCTGCATGCGGCGGATGTTGAGGAACATGATCGGCACCACTGAGAGGAAGATCAGCATGGCGAGGGCGGCGCCGAGGCCGGTATCGCCGAAGGAGAACGCTTCTCGGTACATGTTGTTGGCGAGCACTTCGGTGCCGAAGTTGCCATTCGTCATCACCTTCACGATGTCGAACACCTTCATGACGAGCACGATGATCGCGGTGACGACCACACCGATCGTGGTGCCGATCTGGGGGAGGGTGACCCGCCAGAACACCTGGGAGTCGGTGGCGCCGTCGACCTTGGCGGCCTCGATGAGTTCGGTGGGTACCGCGCGGATGGCCGCGGACAGGATCACCATGGCGAATCCGGTTTGGATCCACACGAGCACGATCATCAGCCAGAAGTTGTTGAAGGGTGGATCCTGAATGAAGTTGATCGGCTGGGCGACGATCGAGCCGTCGTCCTTGATGCGATGTCCACCGACGCCGGTGCCGGTGATCCGCCAGTAGCGGATCAGGAACCAGCCGATCAAGATGGCGAACACGGCCGGCGCGGCGGCGCGAGCGGGTTCGCCCCGCGACAGGTTCCGCGCGATGGTCACCAAGAGCAGTCCGAAGATCACGGTGACGATGACGCCGATGATCAGGGTCGGGAGTCCGTCGCCGGTGCTCAGCCGGCCGAGGCCGACCCAGAGGCTGTTGAACACACCGGTTTGGGTCTTGGCCGAGTCGCGGGCGATGTACATGAATCGCCAGATGACCGAGGCGCCGACGAGGGAGACCGCCATCGGCATGAAGATGATCGACTTCGCGATCCGCTCGCCTTTCAGGCCGTCGGCCAGCACGGCGATGGCGAGGCCGAGGGAGGTCGAGAAGAGCGTCACGACCAGCACCCACCAGAGGTTGTTCACGATGGTGCCGCGCACCGTGGTGAACACAGCGAAGCCGATGAGGATGACCGCGCCGAGCAGCGGACCCGAGCTGGCGCTCCCGAGTTCGATGACGCGACCGGTGCGTCGTTTTCCGCGAATGCCGAGGATCACGAACAGCGCGAGCAGGACGAGGCCGATCCACATGAGTTGGCTGGTGAACATGTCGCGCCAGGTCGCGGTATCCCATGACTTGGGGTCGGTGAAGATCGTCCGGTAGTTGCCGAATCCGACGTACTCCTCGCTGTTGCGGTCGAAGAGCGAGAGGTAGAAGGTGCGGAGGGCAGGCACAACGAGGTTCGTGGTGACGAACAGCAGGGCGGGGCCGAGGAAGATGAAGGCTCGTGAGCGTCGGTCCATCCGGTCGCGAGCGGCATCGTCGGGGGTGTCCGGGCGGGCGGCACGGACGCCGAAGAGGGCACCAGGCACCGCGAGGGCGATGGTCGACCACACGGTCGAGCCGGAGCCGAGTTCGGGAGCGCCCCAGGCGCCGATAACCCAGCCGAGAGCGGCGCCGGTGAGGGCACCGGAGATCGTGTCGCGTCGGCGAAGGGTCGCGATCGCAGCGCCGAGGCCAGCGACGACGACCACGGCGATGGCGAGAGCGACGCCGTCGATTTCCGGGCGGAACTCGGGCCGGATGAGCGCGCCGCCTAGGCCGGCGACGGCACCGAGCCCTACGGCGCCGACCAAAGTCCGTTCGGATCGTGATGAGCGCATGCTCATCAGCGCTCCCGCCGCCGCGAAGGCGACCATGGCGAGCAGCGGGAACCAGATCCAAGCGATGAGCCGTTCCGACCAACTCCCGGTCGTCACCCACGACATATCGCCGTTGCGTTCGGTGGCCACCTCGATGGTGCCGGAGCCGGAGATAACGCGGTTGCCCGAGAGGATGATGCCGAACAGGAGTCCGGCGATGCCGAGTCGCAGGGTCGCGAAGCGCGTCCAGTGTGACCGGCCTTGGGCCACGATCAGGTTGGCGATGAGCCACACGGCGGCGCTGGCGGAGACGGCGATGACGATCGTGATCAGCGTCTCTACGACTTTTCCGACGATGTCCCCCACAGGCCCTCTCTCTCAGATTCGGGTCGACGACCGACTACGGCTCAGCGGTCGCCCCGAGAGACTAGTTCAGGGGTTGACTGAGGGCGTGAGCCGATGTCTGGTGGGTGTCTCGTTCTCGGCGATGGCAATCGTCGGCCTCACCGCGTGTGAGCCGTCCACCGTGGCAACGCCGAGCGGCGCGACGACCGTGAGTTCGTCTCCGGCGCTGGTTGCCGCCACCACATCGAGCGCGGCGACATTGAGCACGGCGACCAGCACGACCATCGAATCGTCGACGGTCCCATCGACATCGGCGAGCGCAGCGACGACTTCGACTACCTCGATGATCTCGTCGACAACCACCACGACTCAACCTCAGATCGATCCGTTGGAGGTCTCCCGCGAGGACGTTCCGACCGATCTCGAGATGATTTTTGGCTCCTCGGTGGAGGGTCGCCCGCTGACCGTCACCCGTCGCGGCGACCTCGACGGTGTTCGGGTGCTCGTGATCGGATGCATCCACGGGAACGAGGCCGACGGCATGGCGATCGTCGAGCAACTCACGCGGATCGATCCACCTGAGGGAGTCGACCTCTGGCTCGTGCCGACGATCAACCCGGACGGGACGGCGGCGGGCATTCGCCACAATGCCTCCGGTGTCGACCTCAATCGGAACTTCCCCGTCAACTGGGCGCCGCTCGCGGAGCCGGGTGACTGGCAGTACGGCGGACCCGCCGCGGCTAGCGAGCCTGAGGCGGCAGCGACCGTCGCGCTTGGCGAACTCGTTCAACCGTCACTGGTGCTCTGGTACCACCAAGACCTCTACCGGATCTCTCCTTCGCGAGGCCTGTCGGGTCAAGTCCGCGAGCGATACGCCGAGCTCACCGGGCTCCCGCTCATCGAAGTCACCGGCGGTACCTACACGGGTACGGCGTCACAGTGGTCGCGGACAGTGACCACCGATGGTGGGGTCGGATTCACCATTGAGCTCGGGCCCACTCTCACCGAGGACGAGGTCGCGCGGCACGCTCAGGCCGTCGTGACCGTCGCCGCCGAGTTGTTGTCCGGCTGACTCAGGCTCGCGCGAACCAGTCGCCAGAGGGGATCACCGTGAGGTTGAGGCCCGCGCCGTACTCGTACGCCCACACCTCAGCTCCGCCGCTGGTGGTGATGCGTACCCGGCGGTACAGCCCGTCGACGGTGTCCTCGACGATGTCGAGTTCGCGGAGCGCCTCGTCTCGGGTCGCGTCCAGGAGCCGGAAGTGGATGCCGCGGATGAGCGACGAGCCGCCGAACACCGCCGCCGGGTAGTCGAGCCCCGTGTCGTAGAGCGTGCCGGCGACGGTGTCCTCGACGCCACTGTCGCTCACATATGGCTCGAGGAGTTCCCATCGGCAGTCACCCGGGCGGAGCGTGCCGTACACGAAGAGCCGTTCGGGCTCGCGCTCGGTCACGCGCCGCGCTCCGTCTTGTGGGTCGCCGCGATGATGTCGTCGACGCTGTCGCCGACCCGACCCGGCAGCACGATCAGGGTGCCGATGACTCCGGCGAGCAGCGAGGCCGTGAGCACGCCGATACGGGCGTCCTCACCGAGGATCGAATCGCCGAAGGCCAACTCGGTGACGAAGAGCGACACGGTGAATCCGATGCCGCCGAGGGCGCCTGCGCCGATCACGTAGCGCCAGGTGACCCCTCTCGGCAGCCTGCCGATGCCGGTGCCGACGGCAATGGCGGTGGCGAGGGTGATCCCGACGGTCTTGCCGAGCACGAGGCCAGCGATGACACCCCAGGTGACCGGTGAGGAGACCGCGTCGCCGATCACCTCGCCGGAGATGATGACTCCGGCGTTGGCCAAGGCGAACACCGGGACGATGAGGAAGGTTGACCATGGATGGAGTCGGTGCTGCAGCCATTCGACGACCGACACGCTCTCGCGTGCCCGCCGGGTGACCTCCGAGGCGAGTTCGGCGTCGAGGGTCGCGGGAAGGTCGGCGACGTCGACCGCCATCCGCTGACGGCGCGGTGTCACAGGGGAGGCCAAGCCAAACGCGACTCCGGCGAGCGTCGGGTGGATATGGGCCTCGTGAAGCGAGATCCAGCACACGGCGCCGAGGGCGAGGTAAACGCCGATCCACGGCACCCGCGAGCGGATGGTGAGGGCGATGGCGAGGCTCGCTACAGCGAGGGCGAGCCAGGGGAAGCTCACCCCCTCGGAGTAGAAGACGGCGATCACCACGATCGCCCCGATGTCGTCGACGATGGCGAGGGCGAGCAGGAACAGGCGCAACCACGCGGGCGCTCGGGTGCCGATGAGTGCGATGACGCCCATGACGATGGCGATGTCGGTGGCCATGGGCACGCCCCAGCCGTGGGAGCCCTCGCCGCCGAGGTTCATGATCGCGAAGATGCCGGCGGGAACCGCCATGCCGCCGAAGGCCGCGATGATCGGCAGTGCCGCCTGACGGGGATCGCGCAGCTCGCCGTGGGTGACCTCGCGCTTGATCTCCAGTCCGGCGACGAAGAAGAAGAGCACCATCGCGAGGTCGTTGATCCACTCCCGGATCGTGAGCTCGAGCACCCAGCCATTGAGATCGATGCCGATACTCGCCTCCCAGAGCGAGGCGTACGACCCAGTCCACGGCGAGTTGGCCCAGATGAGGGCGATCGCGGCGCTGATGACGAGCAGCACACCGGCGGTCGACTCCCGATGGAGGACCTCGACGAGGGGGTTAATCGTTACGGGGCGACGCTCACCTCGGTTCGACACGCGGGTGATTATCGCAGTCGAAACGCCTGGTCCACCCTGTCAGCGTGTGAGAGCCACTGGTACCTTCCGATCATGTCGATGCGCGCCGTGGTGGCCGAATCCGGTGACGGCCCTCTCGCGAACGAGGTGACGGTCGGAAACCACCGTCTCGTCGCCGATGAGCCCGAGGCGCTCGGTGGGAGCGATACCGGACCGGGGCCCTACGGGTTGCTCTGCGCGGCGCTCGGGGCATGCACCTCGATGACGATCCGGATGTACGCCGGTCGGAAGGACTGGCCGTTGGAACGGGTGGAGGTAACCGTCGACCACGAGCGGGTGGATGGAGTCGATGTGTTCACCAAGGCGATCACGCTGACCGGTGCTCTCGATCAGGATCAGACCGAACGGCTCCGAGAGATCGCCGGTCGATGCCCGGTGCACCGCACCCTTGAAGCGTCCTCGCGGGTGGTGACGCGATGAGCGCTGATCATTCAGCACCGATCGCCGAGCGGGTCTCACTATTGGCCGGCTCCGACACCTGGCATACGCCGCCGGCGGCCGGCGTGCCGGTCATCCGGATGTCGGACGGTCCGGCCGGGGTGCGCGGCACCTCCTGGCGAGGCCCGGCGTCCGCGTCGTTTCCGTGCGGCACCGCCCTCGGGGCGTCATTTGACCGGGAGCTCGTTGGTGAGGTCGGACGCGCGCTTGGGCGTGAGGCGCGGTCGAAGTCGTCTCATGTGTTGCTCGCGCCGACGGTCAACCTGCATCGGACCCCGATCGGGGGGCGCAACTTCGAGTGCATGAGCGAGGACCCGTTCCTGACCGCTGAGATGGCCGTCGCCTATGTGGGTGGTGTGCAGGAGGAGCGGGTGGCCTGTTGCATCAAGCACTTCGTCGGCAACGACACCGAGTTCCAGCGGATGACGATCTCGGCTGAGATCGATGAGCGAACGCTGCGCGAGCTCTACCTCATGCCCTTTGAGCGGGCAGTGGCTGCCGGGGTGCGGTCGATCATGACGGCGTACAACCGGTTGGGCGGCACCTTCTGCGCCGATCACGAATGGTTGTTGCGCACCGTGCTGCGCGGCGAGTGGGGTTTCGACGGGGTCGTGGTGTCGGACTGGTTCGGTCTTCACTCGACCGCCGAGGCGATGCGCGCCGGCCTCGATATCGAGATGCCCGGGCCGACCTTGCATCGGGGCGATGCCCTGGTGGACGCGATCGAGTCGGGAGAGGTCGACGAGCACCTCGTCGATGAGGCGATCGATCGCATCGCGGCGTTGGCGGAGTGGACGGGAGCCGGATCCGACGATGGATCCGAGACGACGCTCGACGACCCGGTCATCTGGGAGGTGCAACGCCGCGCCGCGGTCGCCGGGACCGTGCTGCTCGCGAACCGTGACGCGCAGTTGCCGTGGGAGCACTCGGTGGGCCGGGTCGCGGTGATCGGGCCATACGCGCTGGCCGGCCGACCCCAGGGTGGAGGAAGCGCGCGGGTCACCCCGGCGCGGTTCGCCCCGATCGTCGAGACCCTCACCGCTCGGGGCGTCGAGGTGGAGCATGTGCCGGGATGTTCGATCCAGCGCTATCACGCTCCGATTCGAGGTGAGGTCGGACTCGTCCTCACCGACGAGCACGGCGAGACCGCGTCGTCGACGGTGACGTCGACGCTGGCGTTCTGGCAGGAGGAGCCGGCTGCTGGCCTTTCGCGGCGCTTCACCGCGTCGATGTCGGCGACGTTCACTCCTGAGGTCGGCGGGGTGTGGACTGTCGGCGCCCGTTCGGTCGGGGCGTGCACGGTCTCGGTCGATGGTGCCGTCGCACTCCAGATCTCGGCGGATGATCGCGGGGGCTCGTTCTTCGACTACGGCTCACCGGAGCGAGTCGCCGAGGTGCGCCTCGAGGCAGGTCGGGAGGTCTCGATCACCATCGACTACCCGATGGATGATCACCCAGGTATTCGAGCGCTCGCTGTCGGCTTGCGTCCTCCCGACGGGGATGATCCGGTTGCGGAGGCGGTCGCCGTGGCCGCACGAGCCGATCGGGTGTTGCTCGTCGTCGGCACCGACGACGACTGGGAGACCGAGAGCATGGACCGCGAGTCGATCGCGTTACCCGGCCGTCAGGACGAACTCGTGGCGGCGGTCGCGGCGGTCAACGCGAACACGGTCGTGGTGGTGAACGCTGGCTCGCCGGTGTCGATGCCCTGGGTGAACGATGTCGCCGCGGTGATGCAGGTCTGGTTCCCTGGATCCGCGATCGGTGAGGCCCTCGCCGATGTCGTGCTCGGTGTGGATGATCCCGGTGGTCGCCTCCCGGTGACCTTCCCTCGTGCGCTCGAGGAGACCCCGGCCTTCGAGCACTATCCGGGATCCGAGGGGCGCGCTGTCTATGGCGAGGGTCGCCTGCTCGGGCACCGTTGGTTCTCAGCCACCGGTCGTGAGCCGCTGTTCTGGTTCGGTCATGGCCTGTCGTACACGTCGTTCTCGGTCGAGTGCATGTCGGTGTCAGGTGATCCGTCGACTGGGGTCGAGGTGTCGGTCCGGGTAGTCAACACCGGTAGCCGAGTCGGCTCGGAGGTCGTGCAGGTCTACGCGGGCCACGTGCCGGTGGAAGGCGGTCTCGCCGGTGACGGGCTCCGTCTCGTCGGTTTCGAGAAGGTCCGCCTCGAGCCGGGAGCTGAGCGAGTCGTTTCCATCGCGCTCTCGCCGCGTCGGTTCGCCTCCTGGTCGGATGGCTGGGTGGTGCCGGCCGGTGAGCATGTGATCTCGGTCGGTCGGTCGAGCGTCGACCGAGTCGAGTCAGCCCGGTTGAGTGTGGTCGCCAACTCGCACATCGAGTGATTCCTCGACTGGGACGAGTCGCCGAGCGTGGATCGCGGCGTTGATCTCGGCTGCGAAGAGGCTGACCACGGCGTGGATGAGCAGCCAGCCGGTGATCGCGAGTACCGAGGCGAAGGCGCCGTAGACGCTGTGCGCTCCGGCGAGTAACCGGGTCACCACTTGCGTGCCGATCAGTTGGAGCACGGTGTATGCGACACCGGTGATCACCCCGCCCGGCCACGCCATCCTCCAACTCACCTCGGCGGCTGAGAGGTAACGGAACATGGTGGTGACCACCGCGATGTTGATGGCGAGCACACCGACGCCGATCGCGACGCGATTGATCGGGCCGAGGTCGGCCCAACCGGCGATCGAGGTGAGGGTGACGGTGGCGATCTGTGCGCCGCCGATCACCAGCAGGCCGATGAGCGAGTGGATGCGACGCACGACGAGGTTCGGTCGTTGTTCGATCGGCACTTCCCAGGCGTCGTCGAGGGCGGTCTGTAGTGAGGCGAACGCCCGGGTGGAACCCCAAAGCCCCGACACGAGGCCGACGATGAGGGCGGTGATCGACCCGCTGATCTCGCCGGACTGGTTGAGGATCTGATCGCCAAGCACCGGGATCTGCGAGACGGCTGACTCGACGATCTCGGACCGCAGCTCGGGGTCGCCTTGGAGCACGAAGCCGAGCACGGTGGTGGCGACCATGATGAGTGGGAAGAGCGTGAGGAAGCCGTAGTAGGCGAGGAGGGCCGCGTTCCGACTCGCCAGGTGCCTCGCGTAGCCCTGGCTGGCGAGCACGAGGATGTCGAACACGGGGGAGCGGCGCCGCGCGCGTCGCACCGGTCGGAGGCGGGTCCATCTCATGTGAGGGTCCAGTCGATCGGGTCGGCGCCTCGGTCGGCGAGGAGGGCGTTCACCTTCGAGAATGGGCGCGATCCGAGGAAGCCGCGATGCGCCGACAGGGGGGAGGGGTGAGCGGATTCGACGACGCCGTGACGGCCGGTGTCGATCATGGGACGTTTCGCGCGGGCGGACGAGCCCCACAGCACGAACACCAGGGGTTCGGCGCGCGCTGACAGCACCTCGATGATCCGATCGGTGAATCGCTCCCAACCTCGGTCCCGGTGCGAGCCGGCCTCGCCCCCGCGAACCGTCAGGGTCGTGTTCAGCAGCAGCACCCCAGCCGCCGCCCAGCGCTCGAGGTTCCCGTGCACGGGTGGCGGCACGCCGAGGTCGTCGTGGAGCTCCCGGTGGATGTTGGCGACCGAGGGTGGCCGCGCGACGCCGCGTCGCACCGAGAAGCAGAGGCCGTGAGCCTGTCCGGGGCCGTGATAGGGGTCCTGGCCGAGGATCACCGCCCGGGTTGCGCCGTGGGAGGTGTGGTGCAGCGCGGCGAATACCTCGTCGCGCGGTGGATACACGGGTCCTCGCCGCCGCTCATCTTCGACGAAGGCCTGGAGGTCGGCCCAGTAGGGCTGGTCGAACTGGTCGCGCAGCAGGGGATTCCAGTCGGTCGTCACGTGCCACTGAATCTAGGTGGTCGCCTCCCGGGTCGTTCGAGGGAGCGCTGTCGCGGCTCGGAATCGGTCGATCGCGGGTGGATAGCGTGGCGGCCGTGTCCAGCATCCTCGACGTCGATCTTCTGGCTTTCGAATCGTCGACGGGGGCTGCCCGTCGGGCGGTGGTCGATGGGGTTCGCCGCAGTCTGGAGACGGGTTTCGTCTACACGAGCCATGACCTGCCCGAGGATCTGCTCGACACGGCCTACGGGATGCTCGCTGAATTCTTCTCGCTCGAGCCCGAGGTTAAGCAGCGGTTCACCGTTCCGGGAGTGAACGGGCAGACCGGCTACACCGGCTTGCTGGTGGAGACGGCGGCCTCGAGCGATCGCCCGGATTGGAAGGAGATGCTCAACTGGTCGGTGACTCCACCGGCGGGTCATCCCCTCCGACGCCGGTTCCCGGGCTCCTATCCCGATCAGGTGCTCCCCGAGGAGGTCGTACCTGGGATCACCGAGGTGCTCGGTCGGTTCCATCGCGCGATTGATGATCTACAGCGCCGTTTCCTGCGGGTGATCGCCGAGGGGATCGGTTGTCATGAGTCGTTCTTCGATGAGATGGTCGCCGACGGGCCGACGCTGACTCGTGCGATCCGGTATCCGTCGATGGAGGGCGCTCCCGGGGATGGCCACGTCTGGGCGGGCGCGCATGGTGACATCAATCTGATCACCGCCCTGCCGCGGGCGACGGCGCCGGGTCTTCAGGTGATGGTCGACGACGTCTGGGTCGATGCGGCCCCACTGGACGGGGCGGTCATCATCAATACCGGGATCATGCTGGAGCGACTGACCAACGGGGTCATCCCGATTGGTTGGCACCGTGTGGTGGCTCACCCGGATTTTGTGGGTGAGCGCTACAGCGTGGTGCAGTTCTGCCATCCGCGTCCGTGGACCGTGCTCTCTCCGTTGCCGAGTTGCTGCTCGGAGGATCGCCCCCAGCGCTACTCGGCGATCACGGCTGCCGACGCGCTCGATGAGGTCATCTTCCAGATCAACCTCGTCGAGGACGCTCGTCGCGTCGAAGGCTGATCGAGGCATATCGATGGAGGACTTCTCGCCGGTGGTATGCGCCATCGATATCGGCGGCACCAAGTTCGAGGTCGGCCTGGTCACCCGCGACGGCACCTTGATCGATCGCGAGCGAGGCGAGGTGGATCCGGAGGTCGGACCTCAGTCGCATCTCGCGATGTTGATCGGGTTGGTGTCGTCTCAACTTGCGAGAGCTCGGGATCACCATCGACGCCGAGTGCTCGCTATCGGCATCGGTTGCGCGGGTCCGATCGAACGTGACTGCGTCACCGTCTCCCCGGTCAACATTGCGTCCTGGAACCGCTTTCCTTTGCGCGGTCACCTCGAGGAGTTGACGGGGCTCCGGGTGTTCGGCGATCTCGATGCGAAGGCGCTGGCGCTTGCGGAGGGATGGCTCGGTGCCGCGGTTGGCGTGAGGAATTTCTGCGCGATGACGGTGTCGACGGGGATCGGCGGTGGGATCGTCGTTGACGGCGAGTTGTTCGACGGCGACTCGGGTAACGCCGGACATGTCGGACACCTGATCGTCGAGCCGGGCGGCCACCGGTGTGGTTGCGGGGCTCGCGGGTGTTTGGAGGCGGAGGCGTCGGGTCTTGCGGTGCAGGTACTCACCGGTCGACCGGCCTCGGAACCGACCTACGAGATCATGCAGCACACCGGACGACTTGTCGGTCGCGGAGCGGCGATGCTCTGCAATTCGCTGGATCTAGATCTGGTGGTGGTCGCCGGCGCGGTCGCCCTCGGTTTCGGCGCGACGTTCTTCCTTGCCGCCCAGGCCGAACTCGAGGTCATGTCGCAGGTGACCCTCGGGCCTCCGCCGCGGATCGTGCAGACGAAACTCGGCGATCGTGGCGCGCTGGTCGGCGCGGGTGCGGTGGCGCTCCGCGGTCTTGGCCGGGTCGAGCCGCTCGTTCCAACCTGAGGTCGCGCTCCGACCGAGCCGAGGTCAGGCCCAGACGATCTCGTCGACCGTCGTTGAGATGAGCGGTCGTTGCAGGTCCACCCAGTCGCCGGTCGCTGGACAGTCGACGCCGTCGGGCACGAAGAGCATCGAGGTGTGCATGTGCGGCGGCTCGAGGAGGTCGAGTCGACGCTGATGAAAGTGGAAGGGGCTTCGACCATCGGGGAGTGTGGCGACACCGTTCGCGCTGCCCGCGCCGATCATGACCAGATGGCCATCGCTCGGCACGGCGACCGCCCGGTAGCCGGCGGTGGTTCCGGTGCGCGCCGGTCGCCGGTCGAGTACCCGCGCCTCGAGATGCATGAGGTCGCGACGGCCGTGCCAGAGCGTGGTGCCGAGGCGGACGCGATAGGTGCGCCCGGAGGGGAGTCGGTCGACGGCGCCCGGATCGACATGGCTGATCCAGATCTCGAGATCGTCATCGAGTCGGTCGGCGTGGGCCGCGATCTCGGCGAGGTGCTCCTCGTTGGTTCCGGCGAGTGGTGGATGAATCGACACGCCGCGCACGCGCAGCCCGGCGGCGCGCGCTGTGTCGATGAGTTCGATGCCACCTCCGTAGCGATGCATCGACGACTCCAATTTGACGAGAACGTCCCCGCTCCAGCCTTGGAGCGCCGCGATGTGCTCGTCGGCGCCGACGGTCAAGATCGCTTCGTCGGTGGGCGGGATCTCGAGCGTGGGGGTGAGCACCACGGGGCGGATCGTGGTGGGAAGGTCAGTCAGTTCGCGGACGGTGCCGACAGCGAGCGTGTCGGCGAGGTCGGCGGCTATGCCAGCCAGGCGCGCCCGGCCGAGCCCGTAGCCGTTGCCTTTCACCACGGGCACCGGATGGGCCGTCGAGGCGATCGTCTCCTCGACGTGTTGGCGCCATGCTTCCCGCTGGATCGTCAGCCGGATCGTCATCGCGACCGACGGTACCGGTTGGGCGATCCCCGAGCCGGTCAGCCGGGCGTGCCGGAGTGGTCGGTCGCGAGGCGCGTATCGGTTGGTCGCGGCGCGAGACGTCCCGCGGAGAGCACGGGAAGCATCGCTCGCGCGGATCGGTGCTCGATGGCTCCGAGCGCGGTGCCGGCTCCGTAGGCGAGGTCGGCGGCGAGGCGTGCGGGATGTCCCGCGCACAGCATCGCCATGACGGTGAGGCGTCGGGCCGTCCGCGATATCGCGAGAGCGGGAAGCAGCAGTGGCCACCAGCACCGCCGGATGGCCGACAGGGCAGCGGCGGTGCTCCGAAGCAGACCGCGACCAACGATCCGGCCCGCGTTGGAACGGGGGAGACCGTCGATCCGACGGGCCAAGCTGAGGGTGGCAACGATGGTGGTCGTAGCGGTGATGAGCGCGGGGAGAAGCACCCTCGGTCGCCGTCGGGCGAGCGCGAAGCTGAGCGCGCCGACGACCGCGACCCCCCAGGGCGACGTTCGCCATGGCGCGACCGCGGCGCCGTGACGAGTGGCGAGTGCGGCCGCTGATCGGCCGTAGCTCAGGCGTTGGGCGAGCCAGCCAGCGAGGCTCGGCCTCGCGGCGTGTTCCACGGTGACGCTCGGTTCATAGACGCAGACCCAGCCCTGCTGGTGCAGTCGCCACACGAGGTCGACGTCCTCGCCGGTGCGGAGTGTCTCATCGAAGCCACCGATGTCGAGAAGGGCGGAGGCGCGCACGACCATCGCGGCCGAGGGGGCGTAGGTGATCCGCGCGTTCGGAGCGACACGTCCCCCGTCTGGCCCAAGATCCAACGCTGGAGCGGCGCGCTCGGCGCGGTCGGTGATGGTCGAACCAGCTGCGGGTGCTCTCACCCGAGGGGCGACGAGGCCGACCGAGCGGTCGTCGAAGTGGGCGAGCAGAGGCTCCCACCACTCGGTGTTTCGCGACATTCGGGTGTCGACGTCGGCGTCAAGAAACACGAACAACTCGGTGTCAGGTCGCTCGTCGAGGACGGCCCTCCATCCACGGTTGCGGGCAGCGGCTGGTCCGAGGTTGCGCTCGTTGCGCACGGTCGCGCCATCGACCGGTGGTGTCGAGCCGTCGTCGACCACCACAGTGCCGGGAGCGGTGGGATACCTCGGCGGGCCGAACGTGGGCGTGACGATCGCGGTGCTCCGCGGCGTGATCGGCCGGTCGTCGGGGAGTGGTGTGGCGATCCCGGTCGCGAGGAGTCGCTCGAGCAGGCGTCCTTGGCTGACGGGCTCTCCCGAGCGGATCTGTTCCACCGTGTCGCGGCCGGCATCGGTGAGGCGCAGGAGGGTGAGCGGGGTTCCACCGATCAGGAGGTCGTCAACAAGCACCGCCATCGGGTCGAGGACGTATCGGCGGCTCAGGGGTGTCATTGGAGGTGCTCGATGTGGTGCTCGAGCGCGGCTGTCCATTTCGCGAGGATCGCTTGGCCGAGTTCGGCGGTGGCCCCGGTCGGGTTGCCGATCACACCGCTCGGGCTATGGAGGGCGACGCCATCGGCGCGGAGGGCTTCGAGGTCAACGATCGAGCCGGGCGCGATGGCCTCGGCGCGCACCGCTTCGGGGGCGAGACACATCATGACGGAGGTCTCGACCAGGCCGGCGTGTAAGTCGTCGCTGGCTGGAACACCGCTGAGGTCGGTGATGTCGTTCGGCCACCAGGCGGTCACCGAATGGCCTTCGGCGGTGAGCATCTCGACGGCGTCGGTGACCGCGCGGTGGTTTCCGCCGTGTCCGTTCACGAGGACGACCGATGCGGCCCAGCGCGCCGAGCGGACCATCTCGACGACGACGTTCGTCATCACCTCGACGCCGATCGACAGGGTTCCGGGGAAGCCGTCGTGCTCACCGCTCGCGGTGATGGTGAGCGACGGGCCGACGAGAACATCCATGCCGTCGACCTTCACCGAGTGAGCGAGGGCGACGGCGATGCGCGTGTCGGTGTCGAGCGGGAGGTGCGGTCCGTGTTGCTCGGTTGAGCCGACGGGGATGAGCACGACGGGTGATCCGATCTCGGTCCACACCGCCGATCCGAGGGAGCCGGACTCACTCATCAGCACAGTCTGCCCGCCGGTGCGTTCCGCGCCCTCGGTGGCTGGGCATGGGACAATGACGAGGTGAGCGACGTCGACACCCAGACCGACAACCAGTGGCTGTCCCCGGAGGACATGGAACTGGTCAGGGCGCGCATGCCGATCGTCTACGTGGACGCGGTTCCGGTGCGGGTGGACGCCGCGGGCAATGTCACCTCGGTCGGCATGCTGCTTCGCGTGGCCCCCGACGGCTCGATCAGTCGAATGGTGGTCAGTGGACGGGTGCTGTTCGGCGAGCGGGTGCGCGACGCGCTGGTGCGTCACTGTGAGAAGGATCTCGGTCCGATGGCGCTGCCGCGGATCCCGGTCGATCCGGCTCCGTTCACCGTGGTCGAGTACTTCCCGAATCCTGATCGCAGCGGATACTTCGACCCGCGGCAGCACGCGGTGAGCCTCGCTTACGTTGTCCCGGTTGACGGCGACTGTCAGCCGACCCAGCAGGCCCTCGATCTCGCCTGGTTCTCGCCGGCCGAGGCCGTCAGCCCGACCGTCCGTTCCCAGATGACCAGCGGTCACGACCGATTGATTCGCCTCGCGCTCGCCCACGTCGGCCAGCTCCCCTGACCGGGTGAGCCTCCACCACTACGAGCCCGGCTGAATCTACGATCACCTCGTGCTCGAGGCCCCGGAGATCCGCCGCACCGCCTCGGCCATGCGCACGGCTCTCGTCGGTCGTCCGACGGTCCGCTTCGACTCTCCGTCGCTCGCCGGTCCGGCCCCGTGCCCGGGCCGGCTCGTTGAGCGCATCGACGCGCGGGGTCGCGAACTCGACGTCACCTGGGATGACGGGCTCATCCTTCACACCACGGTGCGTCGCGGGGGCACCTGGCACCTGTATCGCGTGGGGGAGCGTTGGCGCCGCCCGGAGCGCGAGGTCAACGTGACCGTGGAGACCGACGACTGGGTGGCGGTCTGTTACAACGCCAGCACCGTCGAGACCTTCCGCACCGGTGTCGACTCTCGGCATCCCTCAATGGGTCGGGTCGGTCCCGACATCACCGATGTGCGTTCTGATCTGTCCTCGGTTGTCGAGTCGATGGCGAACTATCGCGATCCGGCGGCCCGGGTGCGCGACGTGCTCCTTGATGCTCGGGTGGTGCGCAACGTTGGCAACGTGGTGGCCTCGGAGGCGCTGTGGTCCACCCGACTCAGCCCGTGGGCTCGTATCGGTGACCTGCCGCGGTCGGACGCGATCATGTTGGTGAACACGGCGGCGCGGTCGCTGCGATCGCGCCTGTCGACGCGAGTGCTTGATGGTGAGGCCTTCGATGACCTTGAGGTCTACGGACGCAATGGTCAGGGGTGCTCGCGGTGCGGTGACACGATCGAGGTGCGTCGCTTCCCATCAGATGGTCGCTTCGTCTACCACTGCCCGGGGTGTCAGACCCGCCTCGATCATCGGCTCCTCGATGACACGCCGGTGATGGATCCTCATCCAGCCGCGGCGCGGTTCCTCGCCGATCTCGCGGATAGCGCCGACGACTAATCGACGCGCCGCCTAACCGCGTCCGAGGATGCGGTCGACGTTTATCTCGATCGCCACTCGGTCGGCCCGTTCCGACGGCTCCCGGTACCGGGCGGCGTAGGCGGCGACGGCTGCGGCGACCCGCTCGGCGTCATCGGTCGCGGTGACGGTTCCCTCGAGGGTGAGCCAGCGCCCTCCGTCGACTTGGGACACGGCGGCCCGACCTCCGCGAAGGGCGTTCACGACCTTCTGGGATCCGGCGAAGGAGATGATGCGCACGATTCGAGCCTCGGCGTCGTAGCCGAAGCCGACAGGTACGACGTGCGGTGAGCCGTCGGCGCGCAACGTGGTCAGCGACGCGAGGTGTCGTTCCGAGAGGAAGGTGAGTACCGCGTCGTCGAGAGCGGCCGGGTCGAGGGCCATGTCACTCGGTGGCGATCGCGTCGAGCACGTCGAGTTTCGCCGCCCGGCGCGCGGGGAACCAGGCGGCGAGCACACCGAGACCTCCACCGACGACGGTGTAGGCGGCGAGCTGGCCCCACGGGATGCCGATGGACGACACGAACGAGTCGGGGATCGCGATCACCGCCGCGGCTCCAAGCACGAGACCGAGGGCGATGCCGAGGAGCGATCCGAAGAGACTGATGATGGCGGCTTCCCAGCGGACGCTGGTCCTCAGCTGACGTCGCGTCATGCCGACGGCCCGGAGCAGCCCGATCTCACGGGTGCGCTCGAGCACGGCGAGAGCCATGGTGTTCACAATTCCGAAGAAGGCGACCACGAGGCAGAGCACGAGCAGTCCGGTGATGACCACCTGGAGCTGGGCGATCTGACCTTCGGCTTCCTCCTTGAACTCGGTGTTGTCCTGCACGGAGAGCTGCGGGAAGGCGGCGGTGACCTCCTCGACGACCGAGCGGGCGAAGATCGGGTCGACGCCCTCGGTGTAGGTGAGGCCGATGAATGACACATCGTCGACGTTGACGTGCGCGCTGGTGAGCGACCGGTCGAGCAGCCATCCGCGGCCGTCGAGCACGGAGGCGTCATCGAAGATCGCCCGCACCTCTACCTCGGTAGTGAAACCATCCTCGAACTCGACGGGCACCACGTCGCCGAGGGTGATCCCGTTCTCGTCCGCGACATCGTCGAGCACGCCGAGTCCGTCGGTGCCGATAGTTGCGACACCTTCCACGACACCGAAGTCGACCACCGAGGTGCCGGCCTCGGAATCGAAACCGGTAACCGAACGGACCTCGCCGGCGATTCGTGCCTCGACGGTCGAGTAACCGGAGATGTCGGCCACCTCGGGAAGCGGTCGGAGTTGGTCGACGAGGGTGGCGGAGAACTCGAGTCCCTGGTTGGACTCGAACACGAAGAGGTCCGCGGAGATGGCGTCTTCTAGCACCTCGTTGAAGGTGTCGAGGATCGACTGGGTGAGCACGGCCACGCCGCTGATGAGGGCGAGGCCGATCATGAGCGCGGTCGCGGTGGCGCTCGTGCGTTGCGGATTCCGGCTCGCGTTGCCGCGGGCGAGTTGACCGGTGACACCTTTGACCTTGGCCACGGGAAGACCGAGGCCGGAGGTGACGGGCCCGGCGAAGAGCGCGCTGAGCATCGACACCCCGATGAACGTGAGGGCGCCACCGATACCGACGAGCGCGAGCGTGGCTGAGGTGCTGCCCGCGTCGCCGAACATGCCGAGGCCGAGCAGCACCGCGCCCGGCACGGTGACCGCGCCGCCGACGGTCAGTCGGAATCGCAAGCTGCGCTGGCGCGCCCCACCAGTGCGGAACGCCTCGAGCGGGGCCACGCGGGATGCCTTGAGTGCGGGAATGAGCGCCGATATGAGCGTGACGACCATGCCGACGATGACAACGACGACGATGGTGCGGGTGCGGATCTCGAGGGGGCCGTCGGGGAACTCGGCACCTCCGGAGGAGAACAACTGCTTGAGCAGGCTGGCCACGCCGAGGCCACCGAGCAGGCCGAGGATCGAGGCGAGCACGCCAACGAAGCCGGCTTCGAGCATGACCATGCCGCGGATTTGCTTCGCGCTCGCGCCGAGCGATCGCAGCAGTCCGTATTGACGGGTGCGTTGTCCGACGAGGGTGGCGAAGGTGTTGTGGATGATGAAGGTGCTGACGAAGAGCACCACGACGGCGAAGCCGAGGAGCACGTTGCCGAAGATGTTGATGAACTCACCGAAGTCGGCCTGTTGCTCACCGATCACCACCTCTCCGGTCACGGCTTCCAGTCCTTCGGGGAGGACGGCGCTGATCGCTTCGACGAGTTGCTCAGGGGTGACGTCGTCAGCGGCGTTCACCACGATCGAGTCGATGAGTCCATCGGCGTCGAGCACTCGTTGTGTGGTCGGCAGATCGAAGGCGACGAAGTAGGCGCCTCCAGTTCCGCCCTCACCGAAGTCGAGGGTTCCGGCGAGGGTGAAGACTTCGGGCTCGCCGGTCGGAAGGCTGATGGTGATCGCGTCGCCGAGAGCGAAGCCGCCCGCTTCGGCCTGGGTGGCGTCGAGTACGACTTCTTGTCCGGAGGGCGGTCCGCCTTCGATGCTCCGGAAGGAGGAGACCGCGCTTGGTCCGTCCCATGAGGTGGTGAAGACCGGAGGGCCGAGCGGCCGGACGATCTCTCCGGAGGCGTCGATGGCGTAGGTCTTCTCGAAGGCGAACAGGCCGCCCTCGGCGACCTCTACTTCTGGGAGCGCTTGCACGGTCGCGATGACGCTGTCGGAGAATCGCAGGTCCTCCGCTCGCGAGGAGTTGAGGTCTCCTTCGAGGGCTCGGACCTGCGCGTCGACTCCGGCGAAGGCGTCCTCGGAGACTTGGTCGAAGATCGATCGGAGGCTGTCGGCGAGTACGAACGAGCCGGAGACGAACGCGACGCCGAGCACCACCGACACAAGGGTCAGGATGAGGCGGCCGAGATGCGAGCGGATCCCGCGGATGACGAGTCGGAACATGACGGGCTCAGCCGCCGAGCGTCTTGATGGTGTCGAGGACGCGGTCAGCGGTCGGGTCGTCCATATCGGCGACGACGCGTCCATCGGCGAGGAACACCACGCGATCGGCGTAGGCGGCGGCGTTGGCGTCGTGGGTGACCATGATGATTGTCTGCTGGAGCGCATCGACCGCATGGCGCATGAACTGAAGGATTTCGCCTCCTGAGTTCGAGTCGAGGTTTCCGGTCGGCTCGTCGGCGAAGATGATGTCGGGTCGGCTGGCGAGAGCGCGGGCGGCGGCGACACGCTGCTGCTGGCCGCCGGAGAGCTCGCTCGGTCGGTGGGTGAGGCGGTCGGCCAGGCCGACGGTGGAGACAACCTCGTCGAACCAGGCCTCATCCACGTCGCGTCCGCCGAGCGTGAGCGGCAGGAGGATGTTCTCCTTGGCCGTCAGGGTCGGGATCAGGTTAAAGGCCTGGAAGATGAAGCCGACCTTGGTGCGTCGTAGCTCGGTGAGCTCACGATCATTGAGGTCGGCAAGGTGGGTGTCGCCGATGAACACGTCACCGGAGGTCAGATCGTCGAGACCGGCGAGGCAGTGCATGAGCGTCGACTTGCCGGAGCCTGACGGACCCATGATCGCGGTGAATTGGCCGGGGTTGAACGAGATGGTGACTCGGTCGAGGGCGGTGACAGCTGCGTCTCCGCTGCCGTAGATCTTGAGGGCGTCGGTGACGCCGGCCGCTGCGATGGTGGTGGGGGAGTTCACACAGCCAGTCTGCCCCTGTTCGCCTCCACCTGCCACCGCTAGCGTCGCGGTGTGAGCATTCCGATCTCTCCGGACGATCTCGAA
>JAFMMJ010000083.1 GCA_017859785.1 Ilumatobacteraceae bacterium | reverse complement strand
CCAAGAAGGCTCCGGCCCGCAAGGCTGCTCCGAAGAAGGCCGCCAAGAAGGCTCCTGCACGCCGCAGGTGATCGACGAGATCCCACGGGATCACGAGCGGGGCCTTCGGGCCCCGCTCGAGTCGTTTTCGGCCTCGGTTGAGGCGGTGTCTGGGACTTAGAGGTCCGACATCAGGTGGAACACCTCGGCCCCGTCGAGGCCGTGGAGCGCGCCGAGCTCGCTTGCTCGCCGACGAATCCTCGTTCGGAACTCTTCGAGTCCCTCGCCGTCGACGGCGTGCATCGTCGACTCGAACTGGCTGACGTGCGCCTCGAGAGCGGCGAGCTTCGTCTCGAGATGCTCGGAGACATCCTCGACATGGTTCGGCTGGTCAGCCTCCCAGAGCAACAGGTGCGCTGGACGGTGCGGTGGCAACCCGTGCTCGGGGAAGAAATGCGGATCGCGGGCGGCGACGATGCCCTCACAGGCGAGTCGGCCGGCTTCTCGATGATCCGGGTGCAGGCGGTACCGCTTCCACGGGTCGTGGCCGAGCACGACATCGGGTCGAAGTTCCCGGATCACCTGCGCGACGGCTGAGCACGCCTCCCGATCCGCGCTCAGTTCACCGTCGACCCGATCAAGGAACACGACTTCGGTGGGGCGACCCCCGTTGAGTCGAACGTTCGCCTCCCGCTGTTCCTCACGACGGCGAGCGACGAGCTCGGCGATGTCCGCTGACGCGTCCCAGGTGCCCTTGGAGCCGTCCGTGCACACCACATGCATGACCCGGCACCCAGCCGCTGCCCAGCGGGCAAGAGTTCCGCCGGCGCCGAACTCGACATCGTCAGGGTGGGCGCCGATCGCGAGAGCCCGCTCGGGAGTCGGCAGGCCCTGTGACCAGCCGGTCGGATCGGTTGAGGTGAGCGGTGGCTGACCCGGATCGTTCATGGATCGGTTATCCGATGGCACAGATGCCCTCCCTCGCGAGCAGGGAAGCGACGATGGGGTGATCGAGATCCCGGCCGGTGTCGATATCGAGCCCGAGACGCGGATGGTGCACCACCCGAAGGACCGTACCTGTCGCGCGAGACTCCTCCCCGAGTCGCTCCAGATGCCGTGCGAAGGAGCCGCTTCCATAAGCGGGTGCTGGTCGACATGCCGGCTCGAGGACCATCACGTTCGTGCCATCGCCTCGATGATCCGGCACCAGCACGTTGCCGGTGAGGGCGAGCACGTCACTCAGTGCGCTCGGGTCCGCGAGATCGGCGTGAACGATGGCGACGCGACCAGCGACCCCGCGCAACGCCTCCGAGATCGCGGAGTTGAGGTCTCCACCGACCACCCGGCGGGCGCGCGCGCCGAGATCGGCGGCCCAGGTCTCGATGCCGTCGTCCTCGCAGACGATGTGAACCCGGTGGCCCGCGAGCGCCTCGATGGTTCGGCGGGCGAGCACCTCGGCAAGCCGCTGACGGCCATCGGCGTCGAGGCGGCCCGAGAGCCGTCGCTTCGCATCCGCGAAAGCGCGCACCGGCACGAGCACATCGACGGGCGTCACCTCGGGCAGGTTACGAGCACGTGGATCCGCCGGTGCGGTCGGCGATCGGCCGGGCTTGACTGTCCGGGTGGTCGTCACCGGTGTGGTCGGGGGGCGCTGGCGTGCCGAGGTGACGCCGCGCGGAACGATCCGCCCATTCGACGGCGCGCGCGGTCTCCGATGGTTCGTCGCGGCCGAGGACCGATGGCACGACCCCGAAGCCGACCCGACGGTCCGCCAAGAGCTCCTCGACGGCACCCCGGTCACCCTGACGCGACTCCGTGTGCCCGGGGGAGACATCGTGCAGACCATTCGCAGCGTGCCCGACGGGGGAGGTCACACGGTGGTCTCGTTCGATAACGAGTCGCGGTCGGCCGTCGCCGTTGTCCTCGACCGTCGTGATCTCGTTTGCGCGCGGATGCCGTCGATTGGCCTGCCCGAGGGCATCACCATCGAGGGGGAACCAGCGGTGTTCCCTCTCGCTCATGGCTCCCGACTCGAGGTCGCGATCGCCCACCGACCGGGGTCGGTGTCGATCGACCTCACCTCGCTTCCCGATCGTGACCGCGTCGCGGCCGGCTGGCGAGCGCAGATCGCCGCACTCGGACGGATCGAGTTGCCACCGGGCCGCGAGGGTCACGGGTTGGCCCGATCCGCCACCTACGCGCGCTGCGCGCTCCTTCTCGACGGACCGGCCCACCCCGAGGACGACCCAGCGGAGTTCCTCGTCGGGCTCGGCCAGATCGCGCGACTCGGCGAACCAGTCGACCCCTGGCTTGGAGAGGTCGTCGACGCCGTCGCGATGTTGCTTCGCGGCGGCGATGGGGGAGGAGAACTCGAGTGGTCCTCGGCGATGGGCCTCGCCTCCGCCCGCTCGGTGCTCGAACTCGCCGGGGAGCAGCGCGCCCTCGCTGATCTTCATCGGGCGGTCGGTGAGCGTCTGATCGGGCCGCCTCCGACCATCGAGGAGGTGGAGGGCTCGCCACTCGTCATCGCCCTCGTCGAGGATCGCTTGGCGAGACGCGGAGATGACTCGGTCGAGTTGCTGCCGCATGGATTCCCCTCGGCATGGCTCGGTCATCCGCTCGAGGTGCACGACCTGTCCCTTGGTTCCGCCGGATCGCTGTCGTTCGCCGTTCGCTGGCATGGGGAGCGCCCAGCCGTGCTCTGGGAGCATCGAGGGCTGCGGCTCACCTCGGGTGCTGATCGCGCCTGGTCAAGCGCCGCGGAGAGCGGCGAGGCGCTCTGGGCCGCTCCGGTCGGTGACCTAGGGTGAGGGCGTGTCCGTCGACGCGAACCCGCTCCGCCTGACCGAGTGGACGTCCTGCGGGGGATGTGCCGCTAAGTGGGGGGCGTCGCTGCTCGCCGATCTCGTATCGGAGTTCCCAGCCACCGACGACGCCTCATTGATCGTCGGGCTCGCGCCCTTCGATGACGCCGCCGTTTACCGAGTCGGCGAGGGTCTGGCGCTCGTGTCGACCACCGACTTCTTTCCGCCGCTCGTCGATGACCCCTCAGACTTCGGAGCCATCGCCGCCGCCAACGCCTGCAGCGACATCTTCGCGATGGGCGCTCGGGTGGCGATCGCCGTCAACGTCGCCGCGTTTCCTGAGCACTTCCCTCGGGAGGCGATCGCTCAGATCTTCGCCGCGGGAGCGGCCGTGGTCGCCGAGGCTGGAGGCACCGTCGCTGGCGGTCACACGATTCGCAACCCCGAGCCGATCTACGGGCTAGCCGTTCAGGGCATCGTCAACCCGGATCTCGCCCTCCGTAAGTCGGGAGCGCGAGCGGGCGACGTCGCTGTGCTCTCCAAACCGATCGGCACGGGGCTCACACTCGCGGCGGGCTCCGACTCCGATCGCGCCGCGGCGATCGCCGGCATGCGCGCGATCAACCGTGCGGCGGCCGAGCGGTTGATGGGCGCGCGCGAGGAAGTCGGCGGGGCGACCGATGTGACCGGCTACGGCCTGGCCGGCCACGGATGGGAGATGGCCGACCGAAGTCACCTCCGCCTCGTGGTGGACACAACGGGCCTTCGCGCCTATCCGGGGGCGCTCGAAGCCGCGGGGCGTGGGGTTCGCACCGGCGGCGATCCGCGTAACCGCGAGTACGTCGCCGAGTCGCTCGATTCGACGGCCGATCCCGCACCGGAGGCGCTCTGCTTCGACCCGCAGACCTCCGGAGGATTGCTCGCCGCCGTCACACCCGAGCTCGCCGATGATCTCATCGCCGACGGCTGGTGGCGGGTAGGCGCGTTCGAGGACGGTGCCCCGGGCGTCGTCCTGCGCTGATGGCCCGCCGCGACGCTGGCATCGATCTCGAGCGCGAGTTCTGGGAGGACGGCCGTGTCGTCGTCGGCATCGATGAGGTGGGGAAGGGGTCGTGGGCCGGACCGTTGATGGTCGGCGCGGTCGTGATCCCCATTGGCGATCGTCTGCCGGGGGTGCGCGACTCCAAGGCGATGACCGAACGGGCGCGCGAATCAATCTTCGATGAGCTCGCCGACTGGTGCTCGCACTGGTCGATCGGGGTGGTGTCAGCGACCGAGTGCGACACCCTCGGCATGTCGGCGGCCCAACGCCTCGCCTGTCGACGCGCCCTCGAGGGCCTCGGAGTCGAGGTGGACGTCGCGATCTCGGACGGGCGCTGGGACTTCGTGTCTCCGCTCGTGCCCGAGGTGGTGATGCGTGTTGGGGCCGACGCCGACTCGCTCAGTGTCGCCTCGGCCAGCGTGCTCGCGAAGGTGACACGCGACCGGGAGATGCGCGCGCTCGCGCAGCATCATCCGGGCTACTCGTTCCAGACCAACAAGGGGTACCCGTGTCATCTCCATCGGGCGGGGCTCGGCTGGTTTGGGCCGTCGGTCGAGCATCGACGCTCGTGGGCCTTTATGGATTCGGCCGTGCCGTGGACCGGCTCACCCCGCTTGGTGGCCGAGGCCCGGTTGTTCTGAGGTCGCCCCAACGAAGCGTCGAGCGATGAGCGCGACCATGAAGACGACGACGTTCGCGAGCGCCATCGAGCCGCCAGCGGCCGCGCGATGGTGGTAGCTGACCAGCAAACCGACGAGCGACGCGCCACAGCCGAGGAGCACGGCGAGCGCCATGATGCTGACCACTCGCCTCGCGAGCAGGGAAGCGGTTGCCGGCGGGGCGATCAGAAAGGCGAACACGAGCAGGCTGCCGACCGTCTCGAACGAGGCGACGATCGCGAGCGCCACGAGCGCGAGTAAAAGGAGGTGGGTTGCCCGGGGATGCAGTCCGCCGAGCCGCGCCTGAAGTGGGTCGAAGGTACTGACGAGGAGCGCGCGGTGTCCGATGGCGACGGCAGTGAGCACGACGGCTGTCACGATGCCGAGGCGAGCGAGATCGGTGCCGTCGACCGCGTTGATCGATCCGAAGAGGAAGCGGGTCAGGTCACCCGTGGCCGCCCCGGCCGACATGATCACGACGGCGAGCGCGAGGAAGCCGACGAAGAGCACGCCGATCGACACGTCGTCGGGGAGTGGTGATCCCTGCTTGATGACGGCCACGCCACCCACCATGGCGAGCGCTGCGATGATCGCGCCGATCGATGTGTCGATGCCGATAACCCACGCGATGGCGATCCCTGGGAGAACCCCGTGGGCGAGGGCGTCGCCGAGGAAGGCGAGACCCCGGAGGACAACCCAGGTGCCGATCACCGAGGTGCACGCGACGGCGAGCACGGTGGCGAGGAGCGCCTCGCGCATGAACGCGTTATCGACGAACGGGTCGATCCACCAGCCGATGGGGTCGGTCAGCCAGGTCATCTCTCGACCCGTGTCAATCTCGCCATGATGCTCACGCTAGGCCCGTGAGGCGCCTAGCGACGTGGGTTCAGCCGAGCGCCTCGGCGATGGCGGTGACGTTGCGGCGCATCATCGAGAGATAGTCGTCGTCGGTGTCTCGGAGGCTGCCGGTGTCGAGGGCGACCACCGTCAGGCCCGGGATGGCGTCGGCGAGCGCGTCGGCGTCGCGGGCCGAGGCCTGTTCCTCGGAGAAGACGGTCGGGATGTCGAGTTCCTCGATGATCGCGGCGAGATCGGCGAGATCGGCAGGGTTGGTCTCGGCCAGGGTGCTGAGCGACGGAATGACGGTGCCGACGACCTCGAAGCCGTAGCGCTCGGCGAAGTAGCCGAGGGCGTCGTGGTTGGTCACGAGGAAGCGACGATCGGAGGGGATTGCGGAGAGGTCGTCGGCGATCTCTGTGTCGAGGGCTTCGATCTCGTCGATGAAATCTTGGGCGCAGGCGCGAACCGAGGTGTCGAATCCGGCGTCGATCGCCGCTTCGGTGATCAGGTTGACGGTGGAGGCGACGTTGATCGGGTCGAGCCAGATGTGCGG
>JAFMMJ010000082.1 GCA_017859785.1 Ilumatobacteraceae bacterium | reverse complement strand
AGGTCGGCGTTGTCGATTCGGACGCGCTCGGGGGCCCGGAAGAGCATGCCGTGGTCGGCCGAGCGGAGCATGGAGAGATCGTTGTAGGAGTCTCCGGCGGCCACGATGGAGAAGCCGATTGACCGGAACGCCTCGACGGCTCGCCGTTTCTGGTCCTGTTGGCGGAGCCGGTAATCGGTGACGCGGTCGTCCTCGACAATGAGTCGGTGGCACATGATCGTCGGGTGGGCGAGTTGGGTCATCAACGGCCCAGCGAACTGCTCGAAGGTGTCGCTCAGGATGATCACCTGGTGAATCGATCGAAGGCGCGCCAAGAAGTCCGCGGCGCCCTCGAGAGGCGTGAGGCCCGAGATCACCTCGCTGATCGCAGACATGGTGAGGCCATGCTCATCAAGCAGGCGGATGCGGTCGCGCATGAGCACGTCGTAGTCGGGCTCGTCGCGAGTGGTCCTCGATAGTGCCTCCACCCCGGTTCGCTCCGCGACCGCGATCCAGATCTCTGGCACGAGCACTCCCTCGAGGTCGAGGGTGACGATCCACTGCCGGTCGCTCACAGCACCACACGTCCGTACATCTCGCCGAGCGGATCGGAGATCAACTCGAGCCGTTCGCCATCGGGGCCGGTGAAGTAAATCGACGACCCGTCGATGTGCGCGTAGTCGACCCCGGCCTCGTCGAGCGCCTGACGGGCCCGCGACCACTGGCCGGGTTCCATCGAGATGGCGAGATGATGATGTCCGCCGAGCACCTCGCGGTAGGGGCCGAGGTCGAGCCCGGGCATGTCGAAGAACGCGAGGGCGTTGCCGTTACCGATGTCGAAGAAGAAGTGCGTCGAACCGGCGTAGTCGCGATTCTCGAAGAGATCGGTCAACGGGAAACCGAGCAGACCTTGGTAGAAGCGGATCGTCTGCTCCACGTTGGAGCAGAGCAGCGCTTGATGGTGCACACCGCGGGCCGTGGAGACCGGCCGCTCCGACGAGGGGCGGAGGTACTCACGACGAAGTTGCTCCCACTCGGCGGTGCGGTCGGTCATTGCTCAACATCCTCGGGCAGATACACGGTTGCCTCGTCCGGAGGCAGGAGGGAGTTGCCGAGGATCAGGTCGCTCGCCCGCTCGGCCACCATCATCGTCGGCGCGTAGATGTTGCCGTTGGTGATCACCGGGAGCACCGACGCGTCGACCACTCGGAGACCCTCGGTGCCGCGAACCCGCATACTCGACGGATCGACGACCGCCATATCGTCGGTTCCCATCTTCGCCGTGCCCGACGGGTGGAGCGCCGTCTCAGCGTCACGGGCCACCCAATCCATGATCTCCTGATCGGTCTGCACTGAAGGACCGGGGGAGATCTCACCGCCGTCGAAGGGAGCGAAGGCCTCCTGGCTAAGGATGTGTCGTGTCACACGGACCGCCTCGATCCACTCGCGTCGGTCGCGCTCGGTCGACAGGTAGTTGAAACGGATGGCGGGCTTGGCGCGAGGATCGGTGGAGGTGATCCTCACACTGCCAGTCGAATCGGAATACATCGGTCCGACGTGCACCTGGTAGCCGTGACCGTCGGGCATGTCCCCTTTGGATGTTGACCCGTCGTACCGGATGGCGATCGGAAGGAAGTGGTACATGAGGTTCGGGTACAACTCGCTCGGGTTCGACTTGATGAAGGCGCCCGCCTCGAAGTGATTCGTCGACGCAGGACCGCGCCGGAACAACCACTGCAGCCCGATCCACGGCTTGCGCCAATGGGCGAGGTGCGGTTGCATCGAGACCGGCTGGGTGCAGGCGTGCTGGATGTACACCTCGAGATGATCCTGCAGGTTCTCGCCGACGCCGGGCACTGCGCTCACCACGTCGATGCCGAGCGACCCCAGATGCTCAGGGTCACCAACGCCGGAGAGCTGCAACAACTGCGGTGAGTTGAACGCCCCTCCCGACACGATGACCTCTCCCGCCTCCACGTGATGCTTCGAACGGCCCCGCCGATAGTCGACCCCGGTGCATCGACTGCCCTCGAAGGTGAGTCGCTCCGCCTGCGCCATCGTGACGAGATCGAGGTTCGGGCGCGACAGCACCGGATGCAGGTAGGCGCGAGCCGCGCTCAGACGTCGACCGCGTCGGACGTTTTTGTCGAATGCCGCGAAGCCCTCCTGGCGGTATCCGTTGACATCGTCGGTGATGCGGAAACCGGCCTGCTCGCCGGCCTTCAACCAGGCCGCGAAGAGCGGTGTCGACGCCGGGCCGCGCTCGAGCGCAAGGGGTCCGTCACCGCCACGCCAATCGTCGGGGCCGGCGAGACACGTCTCCATCCGCTTGAAGTAGGGAAGGCAGTGCGCGTAGTCCCAATCGGCCATCCCCGGCAGGCGCGACCACTTCTCGTAGTCGGCGGGATTCCCGCGTTGGAAAATCATTCCGTTGATGCTCGAACTGCCCCCGAGCACCTTGCCGCGAGCGTGGTAGACCCGACGACCACCCATGAACTCCTCGGGTTCCGTCTCGTACTTCCAGTCGTAGAACCGATTGCCGATCGGGTAAGAGAGTGCCGCCGGCATGTGGATGAAGACATCCCACCGCCAGTCGGTGCGCCCGGCCTCGAGCACGAGCACCCGGTTCGACGGGTCAGCGCTCAGACGATTCGCGAGTGCGCATCCGGCGGAGCCCCCGCCGACGATCACGAAGTCATAACGGTCGCGTGGCACGCCCCCGACAGTACCGGTCGACCGGCCGCGTCGAGACGCTCAGGCTGGCAGTCGGCCGAGGCTCGGATCGCCGGGCGCAGCAGGGGCGCCGCTCCGTCCGATCGGTCGAATGGATCGGACGTGACCGAGCAGCGGAGTGTGGCGGACCTCCACCTCAGCGCCGATCGGCGGCGCCGAGCGCGCGGTTACCAGCCACGACGACAACCAAGGGTGCGCGCCGTCATCGACGGTCACCTCGACGAGAGCTGACCCATCACGACCAGCCCCTGCGAGCGCCCGGATCCACGAGGCGCGTCCCGATCCCTCATCGAGGAGACGCACGTCGATGACGAGACCCCGTCGAGAGCGGCTCACCACCGAATCGAACGCACCGGCGACCACGAGCCAAAGACCGGCGACGAGCGGGATCCACAACGCCCAGCCGATCGCGTCAACGAGCACGTCGATCCATCGATTCGCGTCGGGCACCAGACGATCCAGTTCGTCCAACCGATCCGACGACCGAACGTCGGCGACGATCGAGCTCGCGATACGAGAACCGATGATGGCAGCGAGGCCGACCGCCGCCACCACGGGTGGCCGCCCGCCTCGACCGGGGATCAGCGGTGAGTGGATGGTGACCACTCGTGGACGCCCGCCGGCGTCGGACCACACCCGTCGCGGCTGCACGGGATCGATGAGCGGGAGCGCCCAACGAGTCGTCTCGTGGGCGCCCGTGGCGACGGCCACCGCGAGAGCCCGCTGCCGTGTGGTCGAGGTGACCGGTGAGGCGTCGTCGGGGATTCGACGGGAGAGATCGGCGCGGATGGCCATCCAAGCGATCGCGTGGCGACGGCCGGACTCGGTGAGGTGGTCCACCGGGTCGGCGAGATCGGAGATGACCGTCCGCAGGAGCGCGAACGCGAGCAGACCGAGCACGAGCCCGTCGACTGAGAGGCCGTCAAGGGACCGAGAAGTCACCACGCCGAAGACCTCGCCGAGCGCCCACAGCGCGGCCGGCAGGGCCGGCACGGCCGGTGCGGCGACCAGACGTTCGTCGCGGGCTGCCGTGCTCAGGTCGTCCCTTCGAGCCGCTGAGGCGACGGCGCGTCGAAAGCGGGCCCACCACAACCATCCCGGCTGGTTTCGGAGCAGCGTTCCGGTGGAGACGAGACCATTGCGAGCCCGCGACCGAAGCAGCCCAAGCACCATCGATTCGTGCGACTCGAGATCGGGGGAACCGTCATCCCCGAGCACCACGAGCAGCCCGTCGTTGTTGGTCGGGTCGTCGCGAAGGCTCACCGCGCCTCGAGCGGCGAGGTCGACCACGGTTGCCGTGGCGGCCGAGCCGGCCACGCGACAAGCACCTCCGGACAGGCCGACCACGAGCATTGAGGCGACGGCGGGACGCTCGGCACCAGGCGGGTCCGATTCGACCGGTATCTCGTCGGGTTGGCCGGAGTCGCGGTCCCCCCTGGTGAGATCGATCCACCGCTGGACACCCCACCAGACCCAGGCGATCGCCGTGAGGGCGGCGACGACGACCGCAGAGGTGGTCACCCGGTGCTGTCCTCGTTGCGTACCCAGACGGTTCGCTGGGGGAACGGGATCTCGATGCCATTGGCATCGAAGACGACCTTGATGTGCTCGCGCGCGGCACGTTGGAACGCCCACTGGTTGCCCGGCTCGACCTTGACGATCGCACGGATCGTGATGCCATCCGCCCCGAGGGACTCCACGCCGAGAACCGTCGGAGCCTCGAGCACCTTGTCGGCGAACTCCTCAGTCGCGCAGACCTCCTGAACGGCTTGTTCGATCAGAGCGCGCGCCGGAGCGAGAGCTGTGTCGTAGGCGACATCGACATCGACCACCGCTACCGACCAGAGTTGGCTGAGGTTGCCGACCCGCTGGACCTGTCCGTTCGGGACATGCCAGACGGTGCCGTTCAAACTGCGGAGCACCGTGGCTCGCAGGGTGATCTCCTCCACCACACCGACCGCTTCGCCGAGATCGACGACGTCGCCGATGCCGTATTGGTCCTCCATCAACATGAAGAGTCCGGCGATGCAGTCCTGCACCAGACTCTGGGCACCAAAACCGAGCGCCACACCAGCGATGCCGGCACCGGCGATCAGCGGGCCGAGGTCGATGCCGACGATCCCGAGCGCCGTCATGAGCGCGATGGACCACACGATGACGCTGACCGTGCTGCCGAGCACGTTCGAGATCGACTTTGCGCGCGCTTCGCGACGCGGGTCGTCCTCGGCCTCGAGGATGTCGGCGCCGGGCACCCCGAGCCCGTCGAGGCGGGCGAGTAGCGCCTCGGGACGATCGGCGGTGATGACGTGGGTGACGACCTTGCGAACGCTTCGCTTTAGCAGGCGATTCGCGATCCAAGCGACGACGAGCACGACGATGATGCGCAGCGGTCGATCGACGAACCAGGTAGTCGCCGAAGCGAGGAACTCGTTGCCGTCGGAGATGTCGTACACCCACGAGCAGAGGCTTCCCGTTGAGTCGTCGCAGACATCCTCGACGGCACCGGGGAACGACAGGGGCGTGGCCAGCAGATGCGCGCTCATCTCTTCGACGGTAGTTCCGTCGCTAACCTCGGCGGAGTGCACCCCGGCTGGGGCACGACGCCGCGCTCGGAGCGCGGGCCGCGGCTGAGGCTCTGTCGGCGGAAGTCATGGTTGGAGAACACATGGACGACACGACGAACAACGACGGAAGCGATCGCCCCATTCTCGGCATTGTTGGAGTCGGTTACGTCGGCCTCACCACGGGTGCCTGCCTGGCTCACCTTGGTTTCGAGGTCGTCTGCGGTGATGTGGACCCCGATCGTGTCGCCGAGCTCTCAGCGGGCCGCATCCCGATCTTCGAAGCGGGTCTCGCCGAACTCGTGGCTGAAGGCCTCTCGACCGGACGGCTCTCATTCGTGCTCGGTGGCGCCGAGGTAGCGCGCCGAGCCTCGATCGTCTTCCTGTGCGTCCCGACGCCCCAAGACGAGGACGGATCAGCCGACCTGAGCTACATCGAGGCTGCGGCTGCCGAGATCGCGCCGATCCTCGCCTCCGGAAGTGTGGTGGTCAACAAGTCGACGGTGCCCGTTGGCTCGGCGCGGGTGGTCGAAGCGGTCATCCGCCGCGGGGACGTCTCGGTCGTGTCCAATCCGGAGTTCCTCCGGGAAGGCACGGCGGTCAAGGACTTCCTGCATCCGGATCGGGTGGTGGTCGGATCCTCCGATCGAGCCGCTGCCCACCGAGTCGCCGAGCTGTATCGCGACCTCGACACCGAAATCTTGGTGACCGACGCTTCCTCCGCGGAGACCATCAAGTACGCGGCCAACGGGTTCCT
>JAFMMJ010000025.1 GCA_017859785.1 Ilumatobacteraceae bacterium | reverse complement strand
CAGGCGGCGATCACGAGCGACGTGGCCGCTGCGAATGCGACGAATCGCTTGGAATGGAATCTCACGCTGTTGTCTCCAATCAGAAGTCGTTCACGGGGGTAGATGCCGCGGGCGTTCCCCACGGACGGCCGCAACCTAAGAGACCCCGGTTAACCGACCCTCGGACGTGGGTGAACAACAGGTGAACGGATGGGGCACTCGCGGCGAACTGATGCGCGGAACCCGCGGGATCAGCGGCGAACGGCCTGCTGGCGCTCGTACGTCCAGCGGTACATGAGCTCCTGCGCGTCCGGAGCGAACTCGTCGCGTGGACCTCGCCGACGCCAACGGTCGTCGGGGCCTTGCTCCCAACGCACCACCTCATCAGAGAGATCGAAATCGAGCACCCGATCGAGCCACTCGCGATGCTTCGGGTGTTGAATCGGCACCAGTACCTCGACACGGCGCTCGAGGTTGCGCGGCATCAGATCCGCGGAGCCGATCAGGTAGAGCGGACCGCCGTCGTCGGCGCCATGGGCGAAACGGTAAATCCGGCTGTGCTCGAGGTAGCGCCCGATGATGCACCGCACGCTGATGTTCTCCGACAGTCCCGGCACACCGGCACGGATACATGAGATCCCGCGCACCACCATCTCGACGGGCACCCCGGCATCGCTCGCCCGATACAGCGCATCGATCATCACCGGATCAGCGATCGAGTTGCACTTCATCCGGATCGAGCCCTCGGCTCCGAACTCCATCTCGCGCTCGACCAGGTCGATGAGTTGCGAACGCAGACCCCGCGGCGCGACCAGCAAGGTGCGGTAGTCGTCGGAGCGGCTGAAGCCGGTGAGGTGATTGAACAGGTGGACAACGTCGGCGCCGATCGCCGGGTCGCTCGTGATGTAGCCGAGATCCTCATACAGCCGCGCCGTGCGACCGTTGTAGTTGCCGGTGCCGATGTGGCAGTAGTGCCGGAGGCGCTCACCGTCATCGCGTACCACGAGCACCACCTTGGAATGGGTCTTCAACCCAACCATGCCGTACACGACATGCACACCCGCTCGTTCGAGCCGGCGAGCCCACTGAATATTCGTGGCCTCATCGAACCGCGCCTTCAACTCCACCAGCACGGCAACCTGCACCCCGCGCTCCGCGGCGCGGATCAGGCTCCGAAGGATCGGGCTGTCGGCTCCCGAGCGATACAGCGTCATCTTGATCGTCTGCACATGCGGGTCGTCAGCCGCCTGGGCGATGAAGGCCTCAACGCTGCTCGAGAAACTCTCATACGGATGGTGGACCAGCAGCGCGCGATCATCCACCACATCGAAGAGACTCCGGTCGGCTTCCTCCGCCGCGAGAATGCGACCGGCGGTGGTCGGCACCCAGGGCCGATCCTTCAGGTCGGGGCGATCGAGCCCGTGCAGTTGGAACAGGCACGACAGGTCGAGCAACGTCGAGTGCTCGGTGACGTTGCGCTCGTCGATACCGAGCTCGCGCACCAGCAGGCTGAGCATCTCGGGGCTGACACTGCGATGCACCTCAAGACGGACCGGCCGGTTGAACCGTTGCTTACGGAGCTCGAGCTCAACCGCCTCGAGCAGGTCGTCCGCCTCGTCCTCCTCAAGGGCGAGATCGGCGTTTCGCGTCACTCGGAACGTGGCCCACTCCTCCACGACCATGCCGACGAAGAGGGTGTCGAGGTGGGCGGCGATCACCTCCTCGGCGGGCACGAACCGGCCGTCACCGAGCGGGACGAACCGGGGGAACATCTTCGGGATCTTGAGTCGCACGAACCGGCGTTCCGCGGTGGACGGATCAGCCACCGTCACCGCGATCGAGAGCGCGAGGTTCGAGATGTAGGGGAAGGGGTGACCGGGATCGACCGCGAGCGGTGTGAGCACGGGGAAGATGCGATCCTCGTAGAACGCGCGGGCCGTCAGACGGTCACCGAGGTCAAGGTCGCTCCACCGCACGATCGACAGGCCCGACTCTCGCAGCGCTGGAAGGAGATCGTCGACGAGCAGCGACTCCTGGCGGCGCACGAACACGGCGACCCGCGTACCGATTTCGGCGAGCTGTTGCGCCGGCGTCAGGCCGTCGGGCGTCTCATCCTCGACTCCGGCCGCAATCTGATCCTTGAGGGCGGCGACGCGCACCTGGAAGAACTCATCGAGGTTTGATGAGGCGATCGCGACGAACTTGATTCGCTCAAGCAGCGGGATGCCAGGCTCGTCCGCGAGGTCGAGCACCCGATCGTTGAAGTCGAGCCAACTGATCTCACGGTTGAGATACCGCGGGGTGACCGCGGGCGTGGTGTCCGGCTGAGCGCCGACCGACGAGTCGTGGAGCGTCATGGAAGTGTGATCCTCGGTCCGCCGACGACGGCGCGGGTCACTCCTCGAATTCGGGATCGGGACGGCCGAGGTCCCACTCGAGAGAGATGAGCTCGCGCTCGGCGTCGCGATTGATCCGCTCGCGGTTGCGGCGGAACTGCGGGTCGGCCTCGGTCAACAGGACCAGCCGCGCCAGGGCGCGCGTCCGGAAGTCCTCCATGAGCTTGGTGTCGCCCCAATCGGCGTTGATCTCCCAATGCGGTGACACCGGGCCGATGTAGGTGATGCGGGCGTGGCCTCGCGGCGGGGCGTCGACAGCGAAATCGGTCATAGATCACGACGCTACCGGCGTCGTTCGGTCCTGTGAACACTCGATAGGTGAACAGTCGGTGCCCACCGAGTGAATTGCCGTCATGAAAACGTAAGAAAAACGTGAGACTTCGCGAATAACCGTGGGAAATCCGTGCCTGAATGTGTCGTTTGTGTTACATTCATGGCGCACCCGGATCCGGTTCGCCGGAGACCACCACTGGAGGACATATGACCACCACCAGAACACTGCTCACCGCCGTTCCGAGCCCCGACCAAGAGTCGGTCACCGCCTGGATGCAGGCGGGGAACTGCCGGCGGTACGAGACCGAGGTCTTCTTCCCGAGCGACGGCGCCGGGGTCGACCGAGCCCGAGCGATCTGCTCGAGGTGCCCGATCGTCGACCAATGCCTCGACTACGCCCTCGAGAACCGCATCGAGCACGGGGTGTGGGGCGGATGCAGCGAACGCGAGCGACGCCGCATCCTGCGCCGACGCAACCTCGCGCCGGCCGTCTAAACGATCAGCTCTTCGAGGAGTCGTCGGCCGCGTCGGCCTCGGCAGCGCCTTCGGCGAGGCCCTTCTTCAGCTCACTCTGGGCCTTGCCCAGATTTCGCGCCACCTTTGGGAGCTGCGAGCCGCCGAACACGACGAGCACGATCACGAGAACAATGATCCATTCCGCACCACTGGGCATGCGGTCACACTACCCGCAGCCCGTGGCTGACATCGCGCAGCGAGGTCAGGCGCCCATGACGGCTCGCACCGCCTGCGCGCGCTGACGCCGAATACGACGCCGCTCACGCTCGGAGAGACCGCCCCAAATGCCGAACTTCTCGCCGTTTCGGAGCGCGAACTCGAGGCAGTCATCGCGAACGACGCAGCCACGGCACACCTCCTTGGCCTCCCGGGTGGACGCGCCACGCTCCGGGAAGAAGAGGTCGGGGTCGACTCCCAGGCAGTTCGCGTCGTCCTGCCAGTTCTCAGTCGGTTCGACCGAGTCGCTCATGTTCGCTCCGTGTCCGCCGGCGGCCGCCAACCCCGTCGGGGCAAGTCAAAACCGCGGCTGTAATTACAACGGTGTCATTGTTCCATAGCACAGGCTTTTCATGCAAGGGCGTATTTCTCAGCGCCCCGAACAGGCACGATTCGAGACGTCAGCCGATGCGCCGCGTTGAGCTCCGACGGCGGCGACCCTCAACGAAATCGTCAAGCACGAAATCACCGAGACGATCATTCGTCGTATAGAAGGCGCGACCTCGATTGATGGCCGACATCCGATCCACGAACGCGGTCAACGCCGAAGTCGCATCGAGCACGAAGGTGTTGATCGTGATGCCCGCTCGAGTGCATCGCGCGACCTCCGCGAGCGTCTCCCCCACCGTCTCCGCCGTCGGCGGGTAATCGAACACGATCCGACCGTCCGCGCGCTGATGAGCGGTCGGCTCGCCATCGGTGATCATCACCACCTGGCGCATCCCGTGCTCCCGCGACAGCATGCGCCGCGCGATCCGAAGGCCAAGTTGCATATTCGTGCCGTACTCGTAGTCCCATGACACCTCCGGCAACTCCTCGGCCGTCAACTCCCTCGCACCTGAGGCGAAACCGACCAGACCGAGGAAGTCACGCGGATAGCGCGACCGGATCAAGGTATGCAACGCCAACGCGGTCTTCTTGGCCGGCAAGAAGTTGCCCCGCATCGGCATCGACATCGACAGGTCCACCATCACCACCGTCGCCGCACGGCTCAAATGCTCAGAGCGGACCACTTCGAAATCCTCGGCCTCAAGGCCGACCGGCGTACCCGGGCCCGACCGCGAGATCGCGTTCCGGATCGTGCGATGCAAGTCGAGATCGAACGGATCACCGAACTCATGCGGCTTCGTCTCATGACTCGCCTCCGACCCACGTCCGAGCACCGGAGCCGGATGACCGCCCAGACGCTCCCGGCGCATCGAGGCGAAGATCTCACGAAGGGCTCCCTGCCCGATCGCCCGCAGCCCACGCGGGGTGAGCTGCAGTCGCCCCTCCCGACGTTCGGCCAGGCCGGCGTCCTCCAAAAGCTGCGACAGGCGCGCCATCTCCGAGATCGACCGCGCGGCCTCCGGGCCAAGGAGCTCCTCCACCCGCTGCGGATCGAGCTCCGAAAGCGCCCCCGGGCCACGAGCCCCCGAGAGGATCTGCTCGATCAGATCAAGATCCCCAAGATCCGCGGCCGCCCGGAGCTCCGCCTCGCGCCCCGAGGATCCATCCCCCGAGAACGGATACGACGCATCCCAGTTCAGATCACCGAATTGTCGACGCAACGTGTCTGAGAGCGCCCCCATCTGGCGGGCCAGCTCCCCGTCACCCGCGAACCGCTCGGCCAGCTCAGCCATCTGCGCGCGCTGCTCCGGGGTCATCGAGTTCATCAACGCCTGGGCGGCGGCCATCCGACGAGCCATCGACTCGAGCAGCTCATCGAGGCTTTGGGGGTCGTCGGGGAACATGTCGCCGAAACGCTCCATGAACTCCTCGAAACCGGGATCCTCGCCGGCATCGCGACGAGCGACCATCTCGTTCAACTCGGCGAGCATCTCCCTGACCCGGGCGACATCCTCAGGCGTCGTCGCCTGCATCCCCTCGGCAAGCCGATCCACCGCCTCTTGCACCGTCTCGGCGCGGATGCGCTCCACCAAATCCTCAAGCCGCCGAGCCGCCTCACGCGACTCGAAATCGTGCGAGCGAAGCGAGTCGATCCGATCAGGAAGCGCATCGGGCAGAAGCTCGAGTGAAGCGTGCCGGTTCGCCGCCGCCTCCCGCCCCGCCGCCATACGTCGCTCATCTCCCGAGCGCTCCGCCTCCGAGGCGGCACGATCGATCGCATGACGCTCCTCGTCGATGATGTCCTCGAGTTCGCGCGACCACGCCGCGAGCCGACCGTCGGGATCGGCCTCCTCGAGCCGGCGGGCTCGCTCCTCGCGAAGCCGCTCGAGCACCTCCGACAACCCCTCGAGGCGACCGCGCTCACCGAGATCCAACCCCTCACGCATCAACTGACGAAGCGCGGCCTCGAGATCGCCGTGGTGCAAGAGATCGTCGCTCAGCCCGTCAAGCAAGGACTCCGCGTCGAGGTCGAGACCCCGCTGGGTGCCGTCCCACCGCGAGTAGACGAACCGGCTTCCCATGACGACAACGTAGTTCCGACACCGACTCCCACCGCCGGCCGAGCCGGCATCTACCCCGATTCCTCTGTGACCGAGTTCACGCCTAGTCTGAACGGGTGCGCGTCCCCCGAACCTTCGTGTTCCTCGACCTCTCAGGTTTCACCAACTACACCGCCGCCTACGGCGACGACGCCGCCGGCCGCATCCTCAGCACCTTCCGCACCCTCGTGCGCGAAGTCGCCTCCGAGCGCGGTGTCCGCATCGCCAAATGGCTCGGCGACGGCTGCATGATCGTCAGCGTCGATCAATCCGGCGCCATCGAGTTCACCATGGACCTCGAACGACGGGCGGCGCGAGTATGCGCCCCGCTCACCCTGCGCGCTGGACTCGCCACCGGGCACGCCCTGCTCTTCGAAGGCGACGACTACATCGGATCGGCGGTCAACATGGCCTCTCGCCTATGCGACCACGCCACCAACTTCGATGTGCTCATGCCGACGATGCACCTCGAACGACTTCCCGAAGGTGTCGAAGCCGAACAATACGGAGAGGTCGAACTGCCCGGATTCCCCGGCGCGGTCGACGTGGTCCGACTCTCCGGCACCCCGACGCGCACCGACCGCAACGACACCGGGGAGCTCTGGACCCGAACCCCCTTCGGCTAACCGCCGCCGATCAGGTCACGAACGCGACCGGTAGGTCACGCCCGATGAGGCCTCGTCCTTGTTGAGGCGCCTCGACAGGTGCAGACCCTCCAACACAAACTCGACCGCGGACGCGACGGCGGGTTCCGACGCCGTAGGGCCGACAAGTGGCGCGACCGCATCCGCGAGCCCCGGCACCTCCGAGGCAAGGGCCGCGAGTTCCGCGCTCGGCAACCCCTCACCGGTGTGCGCCACGACTCCCTCCTCGAACGCCTCGACCACCGGCGTCGTCAGCGACGGATCGACGAGATCGCGAAACGCCGACAGCACCGCCTGACGGAGCAAGTTCTCGAACACGACCCCCTCACGGCCGTCCTCCAACGCCTCGATCTCAATCTTGCCGATCGACGTGGCCGCGAGGGCATCGAGATCGTCGATACGCGCCACCGCCTCCGACTCACCGCTGCGCAACGCGCGACGCAACGCGTTCGCCGCGAGCGCCTCGTAGTTCGCAACGCTGAGGCGAACACTCACACCGCTCCGCTGATTCACGTGGTTGCTCGAACGAGCGAGGTGACTGAACTCGGCGACCACACGCATGAGGTGCTCAGGAACCGCCACCGTCACCCCGGAGTCACCGACGACCGGCGGGGTGGCCTCGGCCAGCATGATCCGCTGCTCAAGCTCGACGGTCAGGGGATAGTGCGTCCTGATCTGGCTCCCGAAACGATCCTTCAGCGGAGTGATGATCCGACCCCGACTCGTGTAGTCATCCGGATTGGCCGATGCGATCAACATGACATCGAGCGGAAGTCGCACCCGATGGCCCCGGATCTGCACATCGCGCTCCTCGAGCACATTCAACAACCCCACCTGGATCCGCTCGGCGAGATCGGGAAGCTCATTGATCGCGAAGATGCCGCGATTCGTTCTCGGCACCAGCCCGTAATGGAGGGTCAACTCATCGGAGAGGTAACGGCCCTCGGCCACCTTGATCGGGTCGACCTCACCGATCAGATCGGCGATCGACGTGTCCGGCGTGGCGAGCTTCTCACCGAACCGATCGTCTCGATGCACCCACGCAATCGGCGTCTCATCGCCCAACTCCTCGATCAGGTTCCTCGCGTACCTCGACACCGGCTGATACGGGTCGTCGTTGATCTCGCTGCCCGCCACGATCGGCAAGAACTCGTCGAGCAGCCCGGTGAGGGAGCGGATCATGCGCGTCTTCGCCTGCCCGCGCTCACCAAGAAGGATCACGTCGTGCCCGGCGAGCAGCGCGTTCTCCAACTGCGGCATGACCGTGTCCTCGTAGCCGAGCACTCCTTCGAACAACGGCTTGCCGGCCGCGACACGAGCGACGGCATTGGCGCGGATCTCCGATTTCACCGAGCGCGACACCCATCCTGAAGCGCGCAACTCACCGAGGGTCGAGATCGTTGGGGGCATGCGGCGAACCTATACGGCACCGGTCGCCGGCGGCCGATCGAGCCGGCCTCCGTCGGTACGCTCGCGGCGTGGAGCTCGATGGTCCGTGGCGGGTAGCCCCCGTCGACGACCGCACACGGCGCCAAGCGATTGGCCCCAACTTCGACGACAGCAACTGGGCCACTGCCGACGTGCCCGGCCGTATCGAAGCCGGTCTCGGACGCCCAATCATGCTCCGACGATCACTGACCCTCAGCCCACGCGAGGGCGACCAACGTCGCTGGGTCGTGCTCGAGCAACTCTCGGGTCGCGCCGATCTCTGGCTTGACGGCGCTTACCTCGGCGATCCCGTCGCCCGTCTCACACCGCACGCCCTCGAGATCACCCAACTCGCCGACCTCGGCAGCGAGCACACCCTCGCGGTCGAACTCAACGACGACCCAACCGCCGGCACGATCTCCGGCTATCGCCGGAACTGGCCGCTCACCACCGGGCTGACCGGACCGGTCCGCCTCGTCGAGACCGGCCCGGTGCGCGTCGATCGCCTCCGAGTGCTCTGCCGCGATGCCGACGACTCACGCGCCCACCTGCTGTTCCGGCTTTCACTCGACAGCGACCGCGGTCGTCAGGCCGAGGTGATCACGACGGTCGATGGCGAGGAGGTCGACCGGACCACCCGCACCCTCGCTCAAGGGGCCAACCGCGTCGGTTGGGGACTTGACCTTCCCGAACCCGGGCTCTGGTGGCCCCGAATCCTCGGTGACCAGCCACTCATCGACATCGGCGTCGAGATCCGAGTCGATGGCGAACCGAGCGACTCAGCGCTTCGACGGGTTGGGCTTCGCCACATCGCCTGGGATGGGCCGATCTGCTCGGTGAACGGCGAACGGCTCTTCATCAAAGGGGCGAACGTCCTTCCCGTCGACATCGACACCGATAGCAGCGCCGACCTCGACCCGGCGGAACAATCCGCGCATCTCGTTCGACGCGCCCTCGACATCGGACTTGAGGCGCTCAGGGTGCACAACCACGTCGCGCATCCCGCCCTCTACGGCGAGGCCGACCGCGCGGGGCTGCTCATCCTCCAAGACATCCCACTGCCCGACGCCTCCCTTCGCCACGCTCGAAACGTGGTGACCTCGAGGGTGCGCGACCTCGTCGACTCCCTCGGACACCACCCGAGCATCGCTAGTTGGACCCCGCATCAGGTCATCGACGGTGAGCGTTGGCGCTCGCGACCCACAGCGGACAGCGTCATCGAGGCGCGGCTACGACATGCCACGAGAGGCCGCAGGCCGACGCCACGTCGAGCACTCCTCGACCTGTGGGCGGGCCGATCTCTCGAGCAGGTCGACGCGACACGCTCCGGTGCCCGGTTGCCCGGCATCCTCGCAAGCCTCCCGCTCCTCGACCGGGCCGGAAGCCACCTCTACCTCGGCTGGAACGAGGGCGACGCCACCGACCTGCCACGCCTCACGAAGCGCCTCCCAACCATCGCGCGGTTCGTCGGCGAGTTCGGCTTCCCGGCGATCAACCGCTCAACCGCCGCGCGCTTGCAGAGCGACATCGAGGAATGGCGCGCCTCACTCGGCTTCGATCCCGACACCCTGCTCGAGCGCGTACCCCCCGGCCAGTCGCGAGACCTCGACGCATGGGTATCAGCGGTCAGCGAGCAACAAGCCGATGTCGTGCGCCACACCGTCGAGCACCTCCGCCGCCTCCGCTACCGGCCATGTGGGGGATTCACCGTGTTCTCCCTCAACGACCCGACCCCCGGATGGGGATGGGGGCTGATCGACTTCGACGGCACCGAACGGCCGGGATTCTCCGCCCTGGCCGAGGCCTGCCGGCCGGTCATCGTGATCGTCGACCGCCTCGGAGCAGAAATCGCCGCCGGCAGTTCCCAAACGGTCGCCGTGCACGTGGTGAGCGACCTGCGTTACGACATCGACGAAGCCGTGGTCGACATCGAGGTCACCGGCCCCGACCTCCATTTGACGCGTCGATTCGCCGGTGCCGTCGACGCCGATTCCTGCTCGGCTGTCGGCACGGTTACCTTCCGCACCCCCGAGGAGTGGGGAACGGTTGAGATCGCGGCGACGGTGAGAGCCGACGGCATGTCGGCTGAGCACCACCAGAGCGTGGCGATCCAGCTTCCTCTCAGTTGAACGGCGAGTCGCCGGCGCTGATCACGCTCGGGAGAGCGACTTGCGGTTGATCGTCTTCGCCTTGCGGTAGTCGGCGTTCATCAAGGCGATCACGTCGATCGAGATCTCTTTCGGACAGGCCGCCTCGCACTCGCCGTGGTTGGTGCATGAGCCGAAATGGTCGTCCATGGTCTCAACCATGTTCTCCACCCGCTGGTAGCGCTCGGCCTGACCCTGGGGCAGCAAGTTCAAGTGCGTCACCTTCGCCCCGGTGAACAGGTTCGCCGCCCCGTTCGGGCAGGCCGCGACGCACGCACCGCAACCGATGCACTGCGCGGCGTCCATCGCAGCGTCGGCGACGGGCTTCGGGATCGGCGTGAGGTTCGCATCGGGGGCGCCACCGGTGGCCGCGGTGATGAACCCTCCCGACTCGACGATGCGGTCGAAGGCCGACCGGTCGACCATGAGGTCGCGAACGATCGGGAAGGCACTCGCTCTCCACGGCTCGATCACGATCGTGTCACCGGAGGAGAACTTGCGCATGTGCAACTGGCAGGTGGCGGTCGCCCGCTCGGGGCCGTGGGCCTGGCCGTTGATCATGAGCGAGCAGGTTCCGCAGATGCCCTCACGGCAGTCGTGATCGAACACCACAGCGTCCTCGCCGCTCTCGACGAGTCGCTCATTGAGAATGTCGAGCATCTCGAGGAACGACGCCTCATCGGTGATCTCGTCGATGACGTGCGTGTCGAACCGACCGGAATCGTTCGGACCCGATTGGCGCCAGATCTTCAGCGTGAGGTTCTTCAGGGTGCCGCTCACTTGTAACTCCTCGTCTGGAAGCCGACCTCCTCGTAGGCGAGGGGTTCCTTGTGCAAGGTGGGTTGCTTCGCGTCGCCGGTCCACTCCCAAGCGGACACATGCGCGAAGTTCTCGTCGTCGCGGAGCGCCTCGCCATCCTCGGTTTGGTGCTCGGCGCGGAAGTGGCCGCCGCAGGACTCCTCACGCTCGAGGGCGTCGCGGCACATGAGCATGCCGAGCTCGAAGAAGTCCTCGACCCGACCCGCCTTCTCGAGGGTCTGGTTGAGACCATCCTCGCCACCGGTGACCCGCAGGTCCTTCGAGAACTCCTCGTAGAGCGCGGGGATCTCCGAGAGCGCCTTGTCGAGGCCAGCCTCGGTGCGCTCCATACCGCAGTAGTCCCAGATGATCTTTCCGAGTTCACGGTGGAAGTAGTCGGGCGAACGGGTGCCCCCGATCGAAGCGAGGCGGTGGTAGCGATCGCGGGCCTCGGCCTCGACGCGAGCGAACTCGGGATGGCTCGTGTCGGGGATCGACTTGTTGAGCCACTGGGAGAGGTAGTTCGAGATCGTGTAGGGGAGCACGAAGTAGCCGTCGGCGAGACCCTGCATGAGCGCGGAGGCGCCGAGTCGGTTCGCGCCGTGATCGGAGAAGTTCGCCTCACCGGCCGCGTACAGCCCCGGGATGGTGGTCATGAGCTCGTAATCGACCCAGAGGCCACCCATGGTGTAGTGCGAGGCCGGGTAGATGCGCATCGGCGTCTCGTAGGGGTTCTCGCCGGTGATCCGCTCGTACATGTCGAAGAGGTTTCCGTAGCGCTCCGCGACGACGTTTCGGCCGAGGCGTCCGATCGCGTCGGCGAAGTCGAGGTAGACCCCGTTCTGCTTCGGGCCGACGCCCTGGCCGGAGTCGATGGCCCGCTTGGCGGCCCGGGAGGAGATGTCGCGAGGCGCGAGGTTGCCGAAGCTCGGGTAGAGCCGCTCGAGGTAGTAGTCGCGGTCGCTCTCGGGGATGTCCTGCGGGGCGCGGCTATCGCCCGCCATCTTCGGCACCCAGACGCGACCGTCGTTGCGAAGCGACTCCGACATGAGCGTCAACTTCGACTGGAAGTCATCGCTCTGCGGGATACAGGTCGGGTGGATCTGCGTGTAGCACGGGTTGGCGAACAGAGCGCCGCGACGATGAGCCCGCCAGGCCGCAGTCACGTTGCAGGCCATCGCGTTCGTCGAGAGGAAGAAGACGTTGCCGTATCCGCCGGTCGCGAGCACAACGGCATGCGCGGAGTGCGAGGAGACCTCACCGGTCATGAGGTCGCGCACCACGATGCCGGCGCAACGACCATCGATGTTGACGACATCCACCAGCTCGGTGCGGTTGAAGAGGCGCACGTTGCCGATGCCAATTTGGCGCGCGAGCTGCTGGTAGGCGCCGAGGAGCAACTGCTGGCCGGTCTGGCCGCGGGCGTAGAAGGTTCTGCTGACCTGCGCGCCGCCGAACGAGCGGTTGTCGAGCATGCCGCCGTACTCGCGGGCGAAGGGCACGCCCTGGGCGACCATCTGATCGATGATGTTCACCGACACCTGGGCGAGGCGGTGGACGTTCGACTCGCGGGAGCGGAAGTCGCCGCCCTTGATGGTGTCGTAGAAGAGACGGTGAACCGAGTCGCCGTCACCGCGATAGTTCTTCGCGGCGTTGATACCGCCCTGAGCGGCGATCGAGTGGGCGCGGCGGGGCGAGTCGTGGAAGGTGAAGGCGTCCACCTGGTAGCCGAGCTCGGCGAGGGTCGCGGCCGCGGAGGCGCCGGCGAGTCCGGTACCGACCACGATCACCTTGAACTTCCGCTTGTTGGCGGGGTTCACCAACCTCTCGTTGGCCTTGAAATTGTCCCACTTGTCAGCGAGCGGACCCTCCGGGGTCTTCGAATCGAGGGTGGGGCGGTCGAGGGTCATGCTCATGTCATGTTCCTTCCGGTCACGGTTCCGCGATCTGTCCTGGTGTTCTTCTCTCGGCGTTCTTCTGACGGTGCTGGGTCACACCGCGGGGTGTTGGATCACGCCGGCCAACACCATGATCGGGAACGAGACATTCCCGACCACGACCGCGGTCGCGATCCCGGTGGCGATCGAACGACGCCAACGATTGAAACGGGGGTTGTTCCACCCCATCGACTGGAACAGGCTCCACACCCCGTGGAAGAGGTGGATCCCGAGGGCGATGTTCGCCGCAATGTAGAGCACCGCGACCGGCAGACGGCTCAGGCTCGCGTCGAGGTTGCGATAGACGGCGCCGTATTCGAAGTCGGGGTTCAGCCAACCCCAGGTGAGATCGGCGAGGTGCCAAGCGATGAACACCACCACGAGGATTCCCGTCCAACGCATCGACCGGCTCGCGAAGTTGGCCACCTGGTAATCGCGAGCACCCTGATAGCGAACCGGGCGAGCGCGTCGGTTGATCACCGTGAGCGAGTAGGCGGCGTGGAGGTGGAGGGCGAGGGCGGCGATCAAACCGAGACGCAGACCCCAGAGGGCGTAGCCGTGAGGCACGATCGGCACGAGGAGCTCGCGGAGGAACTCCGCGTAGACGTCGAGGTCGTAGACCATCTCGCCGTTGTGCTCGACGACGCCGATGTAGGCCTTCAAGTTGCCGACCATGTGACCGATGATGAAAAGGATCCCGATGATGCCGGTGATCGCCATCACGTACTTCTTGCCAACCGCGGTTCCATAGAGATCGAGGAGGAACGGCTTCCGGGAGGGCGTCTTCTTCACCGCGGTTCCGGTCACCGGGCCGCGCTGCATCGTCTGCGACATGGAGGAGAAACTAGTGCCCGGCCTCAGGCGTCGGCGCATCCTCCGTCGCATCCCCAAGCGCCTCCGACGTGCCATCGGGCACCCGCCGGTCGACCCCGCGGATCGCGGTCGGGCCGAAGGTGGTGGCGCAGGTTCGACACCAGAAGGCCTGCTCGAGCTCGGTGCCACACGGGGCGTGTACGAGCGACACCGTCTGTCCCCCACCATCGCCATGGTCCTCGCTCCATCGAACGAGGGCGACGAGCACCGGCGAGAGCGCGATGCCGGCCTCAGTGAGCCGGTACTCGTGGCGGACTGGGTTCCGCTGATAGGGAACCTTGGTCATCACCCCGTGCTCGACGAGGCGGCGGAGCCGCGCGGTGAGGATCGGGCGGGCGATGCTGAGGTCGTCGCAGAAGTCGTCGAATCGGCGAATACCGCGAAGCCCAGCGCGGACGATGAGGATCGACCAGCGATCGCCGATGACGCGGAGCGTGCGCTCGATCGCCTCACCACCCTGATCGCGCGGACCCTCGCTCATGCCCTGATCCTACGGTGCTGTCGCCCGATAGTTCTGAAACAGAACTCACTCGGCTATGGTTCGCCCATGACCGACGACCGCCTCCTGCTCGAGGCGTCCGCCACCGACCTCATGCCCGAGGCCGCCGCGCGCCGCGACCACGCCTTCGGCACGCGCGTCACGTACTCCCCCAAGGTCTTCATCCCGCTTACCATGCTCTGCCGCGACTCCTGCGGCTACTGCACCTTCGCCCAACCCCCCGCCCGGCTCGCCTCGCCATATCTCACGCCCGAGCAAGTGCTCACTATCGCCCGCCACGGCGCGCGCACCGGGTGCCACGAGGCGCTCTTCACCCTCGGAGAGGCACCCGAGGAGCGCTATCGAGTCGCCGGCGACTGGCTCAAGCACAACGGCTACGACTCCACCATCCACTACCTGCACGAGATGGCGCGGCTCGTCCTCGACGAGACCGGGCTGCTCCCCCACGCCAACGCCGGCGCGATCAGCCGCGACGACCTCGCCCGTCTGCGCACCGTCAGCCCGAGCCAAGGGATGATGGTCGAGACCCTCCGCGACGATCTCCCCTGTCATCGCGGCGCTCCCGATAAGACCCCCGAACGGCGACTCGCCACCCTTGAATGGGCCGGCGAACTCTCGATCCCGTTCACCACCGGCGTCCTCGTCGGAATCGGCGAGAACCGAGCCGACCGGTTGGCCGCTCTCCGAGCCATCACCGAGAGCCATCTCAGGCACGGCCACGTCCAAGAGGTCATCGTCCAGAACTTCCTGCCGAAGCCCGGAACCGCGATGCGCGACGAACCGCCCTGCGACACCGATGAGTTCCTGTGGACCATCGCCGCCGCCCGCCTCATCCTCCCTGACGACATTCATCTGCAGGCCCCTCCCAACCTCTCCGACGACTTCGCGCGGCTCATCGGCGCCGGGATCGACGACTGGGGTGGCGTGTCACCGGTGACGGCCGACCACGTCAACCCCGAACGTCCCTGGCCCGCCCTCGACCGCCTCCGCGAGGCCACCGAAGCTGCCGGACACACCCTCGCCCCGCGGCTCACCGTGCACCCCGAACACGCCTTGGACCCCGATCGCTGGATCGACCCGAACCTCCACTTCGCCGTACTCGACCGCAGCGACGCCGAGGGACTCGGCCGCGACGACCCGGGGGCGATCTGGCCCGAGCGAGCCACCGCCGCCGACGTTGTCCACGACGGTGCCGAGGTCGTGCTCATCGGCCACCGCTCCACCGCGTGGTACTCCGGGGCCACCGAAGAGCCTCCCGTGCTCGTGCCCGGCTCAGGCTCCCGTATCGACGGCCCCGTCCAGCGGGTGCTCGACCGCGTGCGAGCGGGCGAGATCGCCGAGCACGACGACATCGTCACCCTGTTCTCTGCCCGCGGTCCCGAGGTCGTCGCCGTCGCCGAACTGGCCGACGAACTGCGCTACGAAGCCGTCGGCGACACCGTCACCTGGGTTCACAACCGCAACATCAACTACACGAACGTGTGCACCTTCAAGTGCCGCTTCTGCGGATTCTCGAAGGGGCCGATGTCGCTCAACCTGCGCGGCACCCCCTACCTCCTCACCCTCGACGACATCGCCGAACGAGCCCACGAGGCCGAAGCCCTCGGCGCCACTGAGGTCACCCTCCAAGGCGGCATCCACCCCGACTTCGATGGCGACTACTACATCGATGTCACCCGCGCTGTGCGCGAGGCGGCGCCGAGCCTGCACATTCACGGCTTCACGGCGCTCGAGGTCACCGAAGGCGCCCGCCGCCTCGGAGAGGACCTGGTCACCTATCTCGGACGACTCCGCGACGCCGGGCTCTCCTCCCTGCCTGGCACGGCAGCCGAGATCCTCGATGACCCGGTCCGAGAGATCCTCTGCCCCGACAAGATCACCACCGACGAATGGCTCGACTGCCACGCCGCCGCCCACGAGGTCGGACTCCACTCGAACATCACCATGATGTTTGGCGCTGTCGAGCATCCCGATTCCTGGGCTCGACACATGGTGCGCACCCGCGATCTCGCCCGGGCCACCGGCGGGTTCACCGAATTCGTCGGCTTGCCCTTCGTGCACATGGCCTCCCCGATCTACCTCCAGCGCCGCTCACGCCGCGGACCCACCTTCCGCGAGACCTTGCTCGTGCACGCGGTCGCCCGAATCGCTTACCGCGGGGTGATCGACAACATCCAACTCTCCTGGGTGAAGATCGGCCGCACCGCCGCACGGCAACTCCTTCGGGCCGGATGCAACGACCTCGGGGGCACCTTGATGGACGAGAACATCTCCCGAGCCGCCGGCGCGAGCCACGGGCAGGCCATGGACCTCTCCGCCTTCAGCGACCTCGTCGCGCCCCTCGGACGCCGCCTCACCCAGCGCACCACCTCCTACGGCCGGGTCGACGGAACCGGGCCGAAGTCGGTGTCCGGGTTGGAGACAGTGGCTGGCGCCTAGCATCATTGGGTCACTCAACGGGCCGACAGATCTCGTCGCGCCCCGACCCACGCCCACAGGAGGCCCTCACACCGTGGACATGATCCCCTACCTCGCCGCTGCGTCAGCGATCCTCGGACTCGCGCTCGCCGCCTACTACTACCGGGCGGTAGCCGCCGCCTCGCCCGGGGACGACCGCATGGTCTTCCTCATGACCGAGATCCAGAAGGGGGCGCGCGCCTTCCTCTATAAGGAGTACTCCTGGGTCGCCGTCTTCGTGGTCGCGCTTGCGATCCTCCTTGCGATCATCATCGCCCCGCTCGCCGCCGTCTCGTATGTGCTCGGCGCCGTGCTCTCGGCGGGAGCCGGCTACGTCGGCATGACCGTCGCCACGATGGCCAACGCCCGCACCGCTGAGGCCGCCAAGGAAGGCCCTGCCAAAGCCCTGCCGATCGCGTTCCGCGGCGGCGCCGTGATGGGCTTCACCGTCGCCGGTCTCGCCCTCCTCGGACTCATGTTCGTCTACCTCCTCTTCGTCGAGTGGTTGCAGGTCGACAAGGCCTTCGAAATCGTCACCGCCTTCGGTCTCGGTGCTTCCTCGATCGCCCTCTTCTCTCGTGTAGGTGGCGGCATCTACACCAAGGCCGCCGACGTCGGCGCTGACCTCGTCGGCAAGGTCGAGGCCGGTATCCCCGAGGACGACCCCCGGAACCCCGCCACCATCGCCGACAACGTCGGTGACAACGTCGGTGACGTCGCCGGCATGGGCGCCGACCTCTTCGAGTCGTACGCCGGCTCGATCATCGCCCCGGTCTCGCTGATCGCCTTCGCCGCCGGAATCGGTGCGACCGACATCGGCGACAACGTCGGCTACCTCGTCTTCCCGATGGCGATCGCCTTCGTCGGCATGCTCGCCTCAATCGTCGGCTCGTTCTTCGTGCGCGCCGGTGACTCCACCGACAGCCACGCCCTCTCGAAGGCGCTCCACATGGGCACCAACATCGCGATGGGCCTCACCATCGTCGCGACCTTCATCGTCGCCTACCTCGTGTTTGACGGTGACGACCAGAAGCCCTGGGGAATCGCGGTCGCCGTGGTCGGCGGCCTGCTCGTCGGCTGGGCCCTCGGCAAGACCGCCGAGTACTACACCTCCGACGCTTTCAACCCAGTCAAGAAGATCGCCAAGCAGTCCGAAACCGGACCGGCCACGACGGTGCTCTCAGGCGTCTCCACCGGCATGGTGTCGGTGGCCGCCTCGGTCGGCCTCATCGTCATCGGCGTACTCGTCGCCTGGTGGGGCGGCGACCAGGCCTTCGGCGAAGCCACGATCCCCGGCGGCATCTACGGCATCGCCGTGGCCGCGATCGGCATGCTCGCCACCACCGGAGTCGTCGTCTCGGTTGACGCCTACGGTCCGATCTCCGACAATGCCGGTGGCATCGCCGAGATGGCCCACCTTGACCCCTCGGTGCGCAAGGTCACCGATGCCCTCGACTCGCTTGGCAACACCACCGCCGCCATCGCCAAGGGCTTCGCCGTCGGCTCTGCCGCTCTCACCGCACTCGCGCTCTTCAAGAGCTTCGAGTACGCGGTCAAGGCCGCCGGGGGCAGCCTCGACCTCAACGTCGGCGAAGTGGACGCCTTCATCGGCCTCTTCATTGGCGCCGGACTCCCGTTCCTCTTCGCCGCGCTCACCATCGACGCTGTCGGTCGCGCCGCCAACAAGATGATCGAGGAGGTGCGTCGACAGTTCCGTGAGATCCCGGGTCTACGCGAGGGCGCCGAAGGTGTGATCCCAGACTCGGCGCGCTGTGTCGCGATCTCCACTGAGGCCTCGCTTCGCGAGATGCTCGTGCCCGGCGGACTCGCCGTCATCGTTCCGCTCGTGGTCGGGTTCATCTCGGTGAACGCGCTCGGCGGCCTCCTGGCCGGTGTGCTCGTGTCCGGCTTCGCGATCGCCATCTTCATGGCGAACGCCGGTGGCGCCTGGGACAACGCGAAGAAGTACATCGAGGCCGGCAACCACGGCGGCAAGGGCTCCGACCCGCACAAGGCCGCAGTGGTGGGCGACACCGTCGGCGACCCGTTCAAGGACACCTCAGGCCCCGCGATGAACATCCTCATCAAGGTGATGACCATCGTGGCGCTGGTGTTCGCCTCGGCCTTCGTCTGATCAGTCCGTTCCGAAGGGCCCGGTCCACCGAGTGTGGGCCGGGCCTTTCGACGTTCTCCGGCCGATTCAGTCGGAGGCGGAGGCGACGAAATCGATGAGTCGCTCGACTGCCCCGACGAGTTCCGGTTCAAGATCAGCGAACGACGACACCTGGGCGATCAACCGAACCCAGAAGCCCTCCTCAGACTCCCCGAGCGCCGCGCAGACCCCCGCCTTCCACGGCGTCCCAAGCGGCACCTCGGGCCACGCCTCGCGACCGATCAACCGCGGCCGGATCCCAGCCCACACATCGACGAACGGGTGACCCGTCACCAACACGTTCGGATCGCTCACCGAGGCAGCGATGCGGCTCTCCTTCGAACCTGGCACGAGATGGTCGAGAAGCACCCCGAGTCGGCGACCCGGGCCCGGTTCGAACTCGGCCACGGCGGCGGCGAGATCATCAGCACCGTGGAGGGGCTCCACCACCACCGCCAGTTCGCGCAGCTCGTCACCCCAGATGTGCTCAAGGAGCTCGGCGTCATGGCGACCCTCCACCCAGATCCGGTGCGGTCGCGCCACCTGGGCGCGACCAGGCGCTGACAGCACCGCCCCAGCCGCCGACCTGCGTTGGGTCGCCGCTGGAGCCGTTCGCGGCCGCACCAACGTCACCGGGCGGCCCTCGAGCAGGAATCCCCCGGGTTTCCAGCCGAAGTGCCGAAGGTGTTGGTTGCGATCACGCAGGGTCACTCCCTCATGCGACCACCGCACAACATCACCGACATAGCCACTCGAGCGATCCTCGACGACGAGACCACTCTCAATCTCCACCTCGGGATACCGCGGACGGGAGCGCTGCTCAGCGAACTCCTCGAGGATGTCGCGTTCGGGTCGCCGAGGCATCCACCCAGCGTGTCACGGGAACCGTTTCGAGCGCCGGACCGTCGAAAGGTGCATGACACGACGTGCCGACCCGCACCGCTCCCGCCCACAACTCCGCCGCCTGAGCGCACTGCTCCCGCTCGCCGCTCTCACCTTCGCTGCCTGCTCAGGAGGCGATGACTCGGGCGCGCCCATGCCAGCCGAGTCGTACGACAGCGCCGATTGGGCAACCAGCGACGCCGGATTGCCCGCCGAGAACGCTGAGTTCGCCGCACTTGAGGAGGCGTCCACGACGCCAACGAACTCGCTCATCATCAATGAGCAGCGAAGCGTCATCCTCCGAAGCGACGTCACCATCGAGACACCCGATGTGTCGGCCGCCATCGGACGCGTCCAACGACTCGTCGCCTCCCAGAGCGGCCTGATCACCTCGATCTCCGTCGAGAGCGGCGCCGATCGGGGCTGGGCGTGGATGGTGGTTCGGGTACCGCCCGACCGTCTCGACACGGTGCTCGGGGCCCTCTCCGACGACACCGAACTCGGACGAGTCATCTCGGAGAGTCGCAGCGCCGACGATGTCACCGGCCAGCTCGTCGAGCTCGAGGTGCGCATCGACAACCTCCGCGAGTCGATCGCCACCGTGCGCCGCATCATGGCCGAGGCCGTCGACATCGGTGACGTCGTCCTTCTCGAAGCCGAACTCAACCGCCGACAGACCGACCTTGAGATCATGCTCGCCCGACAAGCCGACCTCGACGGTCACGTCGAGATGGCCACCGTGCACCTCAACCTCCAGCAGCCCGATACGCCGACCGCACCCGATGACCGCAACCCGGTGATCCTCGGGCTGATCGACGGATGGACCGCGATGATCGGACTGCTCGCTGCCCTCGCCTACGCCGCCGCCGCGGGCGCCCCGCTCATCATCGCGGCGACGACCGGAGCGATCATCCTGATGCGACGTCGACGGCACCCCGCCGAGAGCGCCAACCCTGCGGGGTGAGCACCAGATCCAAGAGACCGAGGTTCGGCAGATCGAACGGCGCCCGACGCCCGGTATGCGCCACCACCTCGGGTAACTCGAGGAGCTCGGGACCGGTCAGCGACCAACGATGCCAGCGGATCGCGGGCACCTCGACCAGCGTCGTCGTCGGGCGACCGCCGAGTTCGATCACGCCGTGCACCACGCCCGACTGCGAGTAGCCGTCGGCCAGCTCCTCGGGATCAGCGGTCGCGTACCACTCGAGGTCAACCGCCACCGGAGTGGGAACACCGTGGCCCCGGCCGAGCGCCTCATCCGGATCGTCAAGGGCGGCCCCCATGGTCTCGTTGCCGATCGTCCACTGCGCGAGCGGCACCTCGCACACGTGCTCCGCCCACAATTGCTCGCCCTTCACGAGACCCCAATCGGGCCGCGCCCGCACCTCGAAGTCAGCCACATGGATGAGCGGAGCATCGGGCACGATCACCGCCGACCAGTACCAGAGCCGGCGGCCGACCAGCCGATGGGCGCAGATGACCCCCGTCTCGCCGTCGGGTTCCCAGGCGGCGAAGACCCACTCGTCGACGAAACCGTCGTGAGGACCCTCGTCGGTGGCGGTCACCGGCATCGCGGGCAGACTAGGCCGATGAGCGCCGACACCGCCCCGGACCGGATCCGATACCTGTCCCTCGCTTGGATCCGAGAGCTGTCAGCCGCCGTCGCCGAGAGCGAGCGACTCGCTGAACTGGCCGCCGAGCACCGCGTCGCCGTCACCCAGATCGTGACCGACACCCCGGAGGGCGACGTCGCCTACCACCTACGGGTCGCCGATGGCTCAGCCGCCTTCGGCGCCGGACCCGCCGACGACGAGGACATCCGGATGCAACAGGACTGGGACACGGCGGTTGCCGTCGCGACCGGTGAGCTCAACGCACAGGAAGCCTTCGTAACCGGACGCATCCTCCTCACCGGTGACCGGGAGCTCCTCATGGCATCCCTCGACGTGTTCGCAGCGCTCGACTCGGTGTTCGCCGAGGTTCGCACGCGCACCGACTACGCCTGAGGTCCACGCGGGCCTCCCCACCTACGATCGACGTATGCCGATCCATCTGCGCGCCGAAGCCGGCGACTACGCCCCGAACGTCCTCTGCCCCGGCGACCCGGTGCGGGCCACCTATATCGCCGAGACCTTCTTCGACCCCGGCTTCCGCTGTGTGAACAGCGAGCGCGGCATGCTCGGCTACACCGGCACCTTCGACGGTCGTCCGATCAGCGTGCAGACCACCGGAATGGGCTGCCCCTCAGCGGGGATCGTCTTCGAGGAACTCGTCATGCTCGGCGCCAAACGGCTCGTGCGCGTCGGCACCTGTGGCGGCCTCGGCGACGGTATGCGCATGGGCGACACGGTGATCGCTCTCGCCACCAGCACCGACGACGCCACCCCGCTCCGTTACGCCCAGATGGCCGGCTACTCGCCGACCGCCACCCACGGCCTCGTCGAGTCGGCGGTGGCTCTCTCACGCGAAGCCGGAGCGACGGTTCACGTCGGGCCGATCGTGACCAGCGGGCTCTTCTACGACTCCGACCCGACCACGTTCGCCACCTGGAAGCGGCTCGGCCATATCGGGGTCGAAATGGAGGCCGCGATGATGTACACCGTCGCCGCCGTGCACCGTTTGGAGGCGCTCGCGTTGATGACCGTCTCCGATGTCCTCGGAGAGGACGGCGAGTCGGTTCGAATCAGCGACGAGGAGTTGCGTCGCGGAGTCGACTCGATGATGCGGATCGCCTGCCGGGTCGCCGTCGGCGACTGAGACGCCGAATCAGATCAGGCCGAGCTCGCGCACCGCGTCGCGCTCCTCGACGAGCTCACCCGCCGTGGCGTCGATCTTGGCGCGGCTGTACTCACCGATCTCGAGACCCTGGACGATCTCGTACTTCCCGTCACGGCACACGCACGGGAACGACGAGATGATGCCCTCGGGCACGCCGTAGGAGCCATCCGACGGAATCGACATCGACACCCAATCACCCTCGGCAGTGCCGAGCGACCAGGAGCGGATGTGGTCAACCGCCGCGTTCGCCGCCGAGGCCGCCGACGAGGCTCCACGCGCGTCGATGATCGCGGCGCCGCGCTTGGCGACCGTCGGGATGAAGGTCTGGTCGACCCACTCGTGATCACCGACCGCCTCGTAGGCGTTGCGGCCCGCGACCTCGCAATGGAAGAGGTCGGGATACTGGGTGGTCGAGTGATTGCCCCAGATGGTCATCCGGCGCACGTCGTTGACGCTGGCGTCGAGACGCTGGGCGATCTGGGTCACCGCACGGTTGTGATCAAGCCGAGTCATCGCGGTGAAGCGGCCGGGATCGAGATCGGGGGCGTTCGACATGGCGATCAACGCGTTCGTGTTGGCCGGGTTTCCGACCACGAGCACCTTCACATCGCGCTTCGCCGACCGCGACAGCGCCTCACCCTGCGGCTTGAAGATCCCACCGTTGGCCGAGAGGAGATCCGAGCGCTCCATGCCCGCCTTGCGCGGCATCGCGCCGACGAGCAGGGCGACATCGGCGTCACCGAACGCGACATCGGCGTCGTCGGTGCAGGTGATCGAGTCGAGGAGCGGAAAGGCCGAGTCGTCAAGCTCCATGCGCACACCCTCGAGGGCGCCGAGCGCCGGCGTGATTTCAAGCAACTGCAGAGCAATGGGGGTGTCGGGGCCGAGCATCGAACCCGATGCGATCCGGAACAGGAGCGAGTAGCCGATCTGGCCAGCGGCGCCGGTGACTGCGACACGAACAGGAGCGGTGGAGGAGGTCATGGCGCGAGCGTAGGCCCGACGCCTCCCCCCTCACCAACCGCGCGTGGCGCTGACCCTTACTGGCCGGTGACGTCGCGGATGAGATTGGCGTAGAAGACCTGCCCGTCCGCGGCGAGGTGGATGCCATCGCCGGCGAAACAGTCCCCGACGCAGTTCCGCGCCTCCGCCTCCCAGTCGATCACGATGAGGTTGTCATCGGCCTCGGCGTCTCGCGCCTTCAAGATGTCGTTGTTGTGATCGCGCCACGCGAGGTCACCGCGAACGGTGAGCATGATGACGGGCACCTCTGACAGCGGCTCGAGGAAGGCGTCGAGGGTCTCCTCGGAGAAATAGCCATTCGTGCCGAGGTGCACGACCACGGCCTGGCCGAACACCGAAGCGTCACGCAACTGCTGCATGAACGGCACCGTGTCTTTCATTTGGCGGCTCTGCTGAGCGTTCACCGTGTAGCCGCGCTCAGCGAGGATCGGAGCGGCGCCGAGCATGACCGAGTCACCGATCGCCAGATATGGGATCGGCTCGCGCGCTGGGGCGACGCTGATCGGCGGCACGGTGGTGGTCGCCTCGCTCGCCGGATCAGCCGTCGGATCCGGGGGCGGCTCGGCATCACCCTCGGTGATCGGCGCCGCATCGGCCACCGTCGTCGCGGTGACCGGTGAGTCGGCGAGCAGTTCGGAGATGTCGGTGACCGAGGAGGAGCCGACGAGGATGCTCTGCTCGATCTCGTTGAGTTCAAGATCGGCCGTCGCCACCCGCACGCCCGAGACGAGCGAGAGCACGACAACCAGCGTCGCCGCCACGCCGGCGATCCGTCGCGGCCCAGCCGCGGCGCGACGGCGGAACCGGCGCCACCTCTCGGCGAGATCGCCCCGACGGATCGGTGTTTCGAGGAACCGGTAAGAGGCCTCGGCCACCAGCACCGTCACGACCATGGCGAAGACGAACTGCGAGAGGGACAGCGCCCGGCCGGCGACCCCACGAATGATCTGGTAGATCGGCCAGTGGTAGAGGTAGAGCCCGTACGACCGAGTGCCGACCCACAGCAGGGGCGAAGCTCCAAGCAGACGTCCGGTGAACGACCGACGATGGGCGACCGCGGCGATCACCGCGACCGTCGCGAGGCCAGTCAGCACGAACCCTCCACGGAAGAGCCCGGTGTCAGCCACGGTGGCCTCAGCAACGCGGTCGTCGATCACGAAGTGGTAGCGAACCGCCGCAAGCGCGAGACCGACCAGGCCGAGTAGGGCGAACAGATCGAGCAGAAGCCCTCGGCGCGCCATGGGGCCGCGCATCACCGCGACCGGCCGCCACAGCATCGCCATGGCCGCGCCGAGCAGCAATCCGGTCGAGCGGGTAATCGTCGAGAGGTAGAGCGTGTCGGCCTTGGCGATACACCGATCACCGAACGTCCAGTACGCCTCAGGGGTGACGGCGCACTCCCCGATCGGCCCGCCGTGAACCGCGATCGAGGTCACGAGCGTGACGACGACGACCACGCCGAGCATCCACAGCACCGGTCGGGCCACACGGCGAGTGCCGCCGCGCAACACAACAGCCATGACGATCGGCCAGACCAGGTAGAACTGTTCCTCCACCGCGAGGCTCCACAGGTGTCGGAGCGGGGCGAAGTCGCCGGAGGAGGCGTACCCCGCCCCCACCCAGATCTGGAACCAGTTCGACACATAGAAGAACCCGGCGATGAGATCGCCACGGACCTTGCCGAGGGCCTCGGGTCGAAAGATCGTCGTGTAGATCGACAGGGCGACCATGACAGCGAAGAGGGCCGGCAGCAGACGTCGCGCCCGCCGCATCCAAAAGGCGCCGAGATCGATGCGACCATCGCGCTCGCGCTCGGCCATCAGCAGCAGTGTGATGAGGTAACCCGAGATGACGAAGAACACCTCGACGCCGAGGAAACCACCCGGCAACCACGACGGATCGGCGTGATAGATCATCACCGCGATCACCGCGAGCGCGCGCAGACCGTCGAGCCCCGGCAGGTAGGGCACGCTGCTGATCGTCACCCGGCGGGGACGCTCGACGTGGGACGTCGCGGACATGGCCTCCCAGTATCGCCCCGGGGTGGCCCGATCGGCCGTCAGTGACGGAAGTGGCGGCGCCCGGTGAACACCATCGCCACCCCCGCCTCGTCCGCCGCCGCGATGACCTCGTCGTCGCGAACGCTGCCCCCGGGTTGGATGACCGCTCTCACCCCGGCCGCGACCGCCGCGTCGAGACCATCACGGAACGGGAAGAACGCGTCACTCGCACACACCCCTCCCACAGCCCGGCCGTCAGCCCGACCAGCCGCGATACGCGCCGAATCGAGTCGGTTCTGCTGTCCGGCTCCAATCCCGAACGCCTGCAAATCGCGGGCATAGACGATCGCGTTGGAACTCACCGCGGCGCACACCCGCCAAGCGAAACGAAGATCAGCCCACAGCGCCTCGTCGGGCTCGGTCGCCGTCACCACCCGCCAGTCAGCGTCGTCGAGCACGACTGCGTCGGGGGTCTGCACCAACAAGCCGCCACCGATCGGACGCACATCGACGCGCCACTCCCCCGGTGCTGGCGCCGACAGCACCCTGAGGTTCGGCTTCGCGGCGAACACCTCGAGCGCCCCCTCCTCGAACGACGGCGCGACCACGACCTCGGTGAAGACCGGCGCCAACGCCTCGGCCATGGCAGCGGTCACCGGTCGGTTCGCCGCGACGATTCCTCCGAACGCGCTCACCGGGTCGCAGGCGTTCGCCCGCTCATAAGCAACGGCGATGTCGTCGGCCACCGCCACCCCGCACGGGTTCGCGTGCTTCACGATCACCACCGCGGGGCGATCGAAACCGTGAGCCAGCCGGGTGGCCGACTCCGTGTCGTAGAGGTTGAGATAGCTGAGCGCTTTGCCCTGATGCTGGACCGCAGCATCCCACCATCCGCCTGAGGAGGTGGTGTCGCGGTAGCGGGCGCCGACCTGGTGCGGGTTCTCCCCGTAGCGGAGCACCTCGGCACGCTCGAGCGACAGGTGCATGGTCGGCGGAAGCGGATCGTCATCGGAGCCTGTCTCGTCGAGCCAGCGAACGATCGCCGCGTCGTAAGCAGCGGTGGTCGAGAAGGCGTCGCGGGCCAGTCGCCGGCGCGTCGCCTCACCCACCTCCCCAGTCGACGTGATCTCATCGAGCACCGGCGCGTAGTCGGCCGGGTTGACGACCACAGCGACATGGGCGTGATTCTTCGCCGCCGCTCGCACCATCGCTGGGCCGCCGATATCGATGAGCTCGATCCCAGGGTCGGAGGAGAACGGATACAGGTTCACCACCACGAGATCGATCGGCTCAATGCCGTGGGCCTCCATGTCGGCCACATGCTCAGCATCCGTCGGGTCGGCGAGCAGGCCGCCATGGACCCGAGGATGAAGGGTCACCACTCGATGCCCAAGGATCGCCGGCACACCGGTCAGATCAGCGACATCGGTGACCTCGACGCCGTTCGCGGCGATCTCTCGCGCCGTCCCACCACTCGAGACGATTCTCCAGCCGAGAGCATGGAGCGCCGAGGCGAACTCGACCACACCCGACTTGTCGAAGACGGAGAACAACGCGGTGGGCACGAGAGGAACCTAGACGGCGCCCGGGTTGACGTTCTGTACG
>JAFMMJ010000081.1 GCA_017859785.1 Ilumatobacteraceae bacterium | reverse complement strand
TCGGCGTGACTGCGGCCCGGTCGGGCGAGGTAGTCGTCGAATTCGGCCCGGCTGTATCCGAGCTTCTTGATCACGTAGTCAAACTCGATCTCTTCAAGCCGGCTCGAGCCCATCGGCGACCCCTCCAGCTCTCGGAGCGCTTCATCACGGGTCAACTGGCCCGTGACCACGAGGTTCGAGAGGTGGAGGCGACGCTTGTCGATTCCGAACTTCCGAGGAAGGATCACCCCTTGGTAGAAGCGGGTGAAAATCGACTCGTAGTGCTTGTAGGGATACCGCTTGTACCCGAAGTTGGACTCAAGATGACGGATCGACGATTCCTTGTCATAGTCACCGAAGTCGAGGATCGGCACCGCCGTGATCCGCCTCACTAGGCGGAAGTAGGCAAGGTGCGCTACCCCGATCGCAGGGAATGTCGGCTGTAGACGGACACCAGATGACCGGGCGATGCCCTTGATATTTCGCCGATCGAACTTCATCCAGTTCCATCCGGTCGGCATGAGGATGCCCTCTGTGGCCTGATTGCTGCCGGTCAGAAACGTCCGAACCCCGAAGCGCGCCGCCTGCTCGAAGTTCACCTTGAGCATTGCGTTGTCGTACAGCAACTCAATGTCCAGCACGTCGGCATCGATGAAGGCCCTCATCAGATCGCGATAGTGACCCCACTCGATGACGTGGGTGTAGAGGTCGACCCCGAGTCCTCGAATCAGGTTCGCGATGTTGTTCTGCGCGAGTTCGCTGTCCCAACCGTTGTCCATGTGCACAGCGAGCGGACGAAGCCCCAGCTCGATGGCGCGGACAAGCACCCAGGAACTGTCCACCCCTCCCGACACGCCAACGACGCAGTCGTACCGCTTGCCACGGTGATCGCGCTTGATGCGATCGACCAACTCCTCAAGGGCCGGACCCTGGTTGGTCGGCTGGCCGGCGCGGACGAAGCGCCGAAGGAACTCGCTGCAGTAGTTGCAGTTTCCCTCGGAATCAAAGCTGATATCGGTCGCGCTGGTATCGAGCACACATCGCCGACACTCTCGGTACTCACGGCTCATCAATCACTCCGATCCCCGCCAACTCGTCACGGGTCGGATAGGTGATGAGAACAGCCCGATGAGGTCCGTAGAAGACGAAGTGGGCGCCAACGGCGACAGCGTCGATACCCATCCCGAACACCGTGCGCATGTCGTCGTTGGATGCGATCCCGCCGCCGTAGATCGTCGGAACGGATAGCCCACGTAAGAGTTCTGCGACGTCGCGATCGGGTCCCTCGAGGTTGCCGTCTGCGCGCACGCTCTGAACCATCACCTCACCGGCCCCCGACTCGACGGCCTGCTCGAGGCGTGACTGAACCGACTCGCGGCCCGCAGCTCCTCTGCCTCGATCGCGGAGTCCAATCAGCTCACCAGATCGTGAGCGATCCACGTCGACCGCCACCACGACGGCTTGAGAACCGAATCGCCTCGCCAATTCCGCAATGAAACCGGGCTTCTGCTGAGCCGCGCTTCGGACCACGAGTTTCTCGACCCCACAAGCGAAGAGCGCCTCAGCATGCTCAATGGAGGTGATGCCACCTCCATATGCAAGCGGCATGAAGCACTCGCTCGCCACAGCGCGCACCGTGTCGATATCGGGTCCCGCGCCTCGTCGACCGGCACCGATATCGAGCAGGAGCAGCTCATCGCATCCTTTGTCGTTGAAGACGCGGATCGTGTTGATGGGATCTCCGACGTAAACCGGTCGTCGAAACGACCTCGTTTTCACCAACCGGGCCTGATCCATCAGAAGCGCCGGAATCACTCGTCGCGACACACCGCTCATCGATTGGCCTCAAGCGAGCCGTTCCGAACCACCCATTCCCCGATCGACCTCATCAGAAGAAAGCCCGGCTCGTGGGACTTCTCCGGATGGAACTGCACGCCGAGAACACGATCTCGACCGATCGCAGCGACCAATTCACCATCATGATCCGCGGTGCCGATCACAACACCGTTCGAGGGACTTCCGTAGCTAAACGAGTGGACGAAGTAGTAGCGACCTTCGTCGGGCATCTCGACATCGGAAGCCCCCCAGTTGAACAGCACGCGATTCCAACCCATATGAGGCACCTTCCGCGGCCCAGACCGCCCGATGCCCGGGATCCGTTCAAACCGGCCCGGGAGCAGACCGAGCCCTGGTGCGGTTCCCTCCGCGCTCGACTCACAGAGCAACTGCATCCCCAGGCAGATGCCGAGAACATGTTTCTCGGCGGCAGCGGCCTCGACGAGCGCCCTTCCCCAACCAGTCGCGTGCAGTCGATCCATCCCCGCATCCCACGCCCCAACGCCCGGGAGCACCACGAGGTCAGCAGCCTCGATGCCGGTTGGGTCAGCCGACAGACGAACCTCAAACCCCAAGCGGCGACACATGTTGGCCACCGACGCCGCATTCCCAAGACCAAGGTCGGCGATAGCAGCGACGACCGGCGACGAGATCAGAAACTCCTCGGGGGTCGTGAACGGCGAACCTTTCGTCATCGCAGCCCGACACTAACGAGCGAAGCTTTGGCTCCCCCCGACTCGCTGTTGCAAATGTCCGGACATTTGCTAACCTGCCGGGCATGTGCCGTCAAATCACCTGTAAGTCATGTGGCAAGGCCTCATGGGCCGGATGTGGAATGCACGTCGAGCAGGTGCTCGGCCACCTCCCAGAATCCGACCGCTGCTCCTGCTCCTCTCATGCGCCCACCTCGGGTCGCAAGCGACGCTGGTTCTCGCGGGCCTGACGGTCAGCGGACCCCAAGGGTCCACCCCTCTTCAGCGAGCACCACTCGGCGCTCCCCCGAATTGAGACTCGGAGTTAGCCACTCGGCCAGCTCCCCAGAACGGTCGACCGAGCGGAGCAGGCGAACCATCGAATCGACCTGAGCGGCATCCCTGACCGCTTCCGTTGAGGTGATCGGGAACATGCTCGGCCAGATCTCCGCAAGCAGCACCGATCCGGGCTCACCACGGATCCGATCCGTGCCGAATCCGGTCTCGAACGGCCAGACACGGCAGCGGCCAGCAAGCCGCGGGTCACGACGGAGTCCCTCGAGCCGCGCGATACCGAGCAGCATCTGACTGCCCACACTGCCCGGATAGGCCAACTGCCACGAGGAGAACGGCCGATGACCGTCCTCGATGACTCGCTGCTCAGTCAGGCGGAACTCAGCGAGTCGGCTTGCTGGCGGCCGACGACGAGCTACCGGCGCACTCGCCCCCGGGTGCCCCCAAAACGGTCCAGCACCGTCGAGCACACCATTCAGTTCCGCCGCTACCTCGAACCGATTGTTCGCGTTGTCATCACCGTCGGAGATGCGTTCGTGCAACATCGCCCACACATCGGACCACCCCGCCCCAGCTCCAGCGACCGACTCGGCGAAGCCCACTGGGTATCCGAAGGAGAAGTCGAAGCCGATCAGCATGCGTTCATTAGCGGACGAGAGCATCAGGTCGACGATCAGATCAATTGCCTCTCGACGGGTCGACGGATTGACGAGCCGCACACGACCCCGCGACCCACCCGACGCGATCCAGATGGAGTCGCGTCCCCGCTTCGGAGTCGAATTGGCGCTCCAGTCGACCATCACGTAGCGGTCGAAGAGATTCGCCTGCGCATCGGTGATGGGCGTCGACCTCGGCACCCGCCCATGCTCCCATCCGGCCCAGTGCCGATGCGGGGTCCGCAGGCGGCGAGACTTTCCCCATGAGCGACACCTGGCAGCACATCCGCTACGAGATCCCAGTCGATCGAGTGGCACGCATCACCCTCGCCCGTGCCGAGACGGCCAACGCGCAGGACTACCGGATGCTGAGCGAACTCAATGAGGCCTTCGACCGAGCCGCCCGCGACGAATCGGTTCGGGTCATCGTGCTCGCCGCCGACGGCAAGCACTTCTCCTCCGGACATGACCTTCGGGCAGGCACCTCGATGGATGACATTGAACCGATCGGCACTCAATGCCACTTCGACGCACCCGGCGCGGAGGGCTACATGGCGACCGAGGCAGAGATGTACGTCGGCCTCTGTTGGCGTTGGCGCAACATCCCGAAGCCAACGATCGCCCAGGTCCAGGGAAAGGTGATCGCCGGTGGGTTGATGCTCGTGTGGCCGATGGATCTCATCGTCTGCGCGGAGGACGCCACCTTCTCTGATCCGGTGGTGGCCTTTGGAGTGAACGGCCACGAATACTTCACCCATCCCTACGAGGTCGGGGCGCGGCTCGCCAAGGAGATGCTGTTCACCGGTCGGGCAATCACCGCCGAGGAAGCGCTTCGTCACGGGATGGTGACCAAGGTGGTGCCGAACGCTGAACTCGAGTCGTCCACCCTCGAGTTGGCCTCGCACATCGCGCGACGGCCGATGTTTGGTCTCACCCTGGCCAAACAGAGCGTCAACAACACCCTCGACGCGATGGGCATGTACACCGCGATCCAGTCGGCGTTCGGACTCCATCACGTCGGACACAACCACAACCTCCGACTCCACGACTCGCTCGTCGACCCGGAGGGCATCGCCGTGATCCGATCGGAGGCGTGACCGCGGGACCGAGTCGACTTCGGGGATCCTCCGCGGCGGATATCGTCCCGCTATGGCCCGCAACGATCATCGTGACCACCTCCGCCGCGTACCGCTGTTCGCCGACCTTGGCGATCACGAGCTCGATGTCGTCGGCGCGGCGACCACCGAGCTCGACCTCTCGGCCGGTCACACACTGATCCGCGAGGGCGAGATCGCCCACGAGATGTTCGTCGTGGTGTCAGGTGAACTTGAGGTTCGCCGAGGTGACGAGGTCGTCGCCACCATCGGCGCCGGCGGCTTCGCCGGTGAGATGGCGTTGCTCACCCGAGCGCGACGCGACGCGACCGTGATCGCGACAACCGACGTGAGCGTCCTCCATCTCGACGGCCGCTCATTCGACTCGGTGCTCGACGAGGCACCGCAGATCGCGGTGAAGATGCTTCCCGTGGTGGCCGCCCGCGTGGTAGCGAACAGCACCCACCACGAACACTGACCTCAGCCGCCGAACCGGCGGTTCACGTTGGCGAATGCCCCAAGAGTGGCGAGAGCGAGCACGAGCGAGGCGAGCGGGAGAGCCCGAGCCCCGATCGAGTCGAAGATGACCCCGATCAGGTATGGGAACACCAGTCCCCCGAGGCCCGCCGCTCCGATGAACCACGCGGTGGCCGACCCAGTGAGGCGCACCCGACGCTCGAGGTAGGCGAACATGACGGGGAACTGCGGGGCGGTCGCGAGACCCATCACCGCCGCCCCGAACCACACCGCGATGAGCGCTCCGTCCGCCACCACCAAGAGGGCAGCGGTCGCGAGGGCACCCGAGCATGAGGCGATGAGCACCACCTTCGGTCGGATGAAGTTGACCACGGCGGCCGAGATGAGTCGACCAGCGGTGAACGCGATCCAGAAGGTGGCGGTGAGCCAGGTCGCGCCTCTCGCGCTGAAGTCGAGTTCCTCCCCGTAGGTGTGGATCCAGCCGGCAAATCCGACTTCCAATCCGACGTACATGAAGAAGAAGGTGGCGGCCACGAAGAGCAATCCGTTGGTAACCGCCGTCTGCTCCTCCCGATCGACCGTCGGGGCCCGCGGTGCCGGCACGGCGAGCGCCCAGATGGCGGTCGCGCCAGCGGCGATAGCCCCGGCGGTGGTGGCGAGCTCAAGGTCGATGCCGACCACGAGGGGCGCCGAGAGCGCACCGAGTCCGAAGCAGAGGTGGAGGAAGTTCATCGATCGACCGACCTCTGATCCGAGATGCCAGATGATGAGCGCGTTGGCGCCGACGTCGATCACCGAGGTCGTCGCGCCGAGCACGACGAAGACGATGAACAACGCGATCAAACTCGAGAACACGGGAACGAGGAGAAGCGAGGCAGCAATGAGCGCCATAAACGCGGCGTACACCCGGTGGCCGTCGAAACGGTCGAAGAGTCGGCCACCCGCGAGCGCGCCGACGATGTAGCCGAGGGATTGCGCGGCGAAGAGCACGCCGATCTCGCCGATACCCGTCCCGGATCGGTCGCGGAGCTCGGAGAGCGCTGGGCCGAGCAGGGTAAGTGAGAGCCCGATCACGACGAAGCTCGACAGGTAGAGGGGTACGGGCCGGAGCACGTGCGAACCCTACGGTGAAACCCTCG
>JAFMMJ010000080.1 GCA_017859785.1 Ilumatobacteraceae bacterium | reverse complement strand
CGGGTGAACACCTTGCCGGGATTCTGCGCGAGGAACTTGAGTAACTCGTACTCCATGTATGTCAGGTCGAGTGGGCGGCCACCGATCGAGGCCTGATAGGTCTCGAGGTTGAGCGCCAAGTCGCCGTACTCCACCATGTCAGCGCGCGCGACCGCGCTGACTCCGGCCGAGAGCAGATGTCGCAGGCGTGCCTCAAGCTCAGCTGGGTGAAAGGGCGTGAGGCAGAAGTCGTCAAAGAGTTCGTCGCGGAGCTCGAGATCAGCGATTTGGCCCCCGCCGAGCAGCACGAGCGTGCGGATCGGATCGGTGTCCCCCTTGCGGATCGCACGGGCGAAGGCCCAGCCGTTCTCGCTGTCCCCTGACACATCAACGATGGCTCCGGCCCAACCGTTCGACGGTTCGTTCTCGGAGGCCTCCGCTGAACTCGACACCGCTTTCCAGCGATAGCCGGCGAGGTCGAGCGTGCGGGCGAGGTCAGCGGCGACCGGGTCGCCGAGAACGACGAGCATCCCCGCGTCGCTGGCCGCACCCGACTCGCTCACGGCGTGCTCGCACCCCACGTGACGCTCACAGCGACCCCAGATATCGATCGAGTTCGAACTGGCTGACGTGCGTCTTGTAGTCGCGCCATTCGCGACGCTTGTTCCGGAGGAACCACTCGAAGATGTGCTCACCGAGCGCTTCGCGAACGAGTTCTGACTCCTCCATCGCCCGCAGGGAGTCCGCGAGCGACTGCGGCAACTGGGTGACGCCGAGCTTGGCGAGCTGGGCATCGTCGAGTTCGAAGAGATTGGCGTCGGCCTCGACGGGCAACTCGTAGCCCCGAGCGACGCCGCGCATACCAGCGGCCAGCATCAGGCTGAACGCGAGATACGGATTGCAGGTCGGGTCGGGCGAGCGGTATTCGATGCGAGTCGCGGTGGGGTTGCCCTTCTTCGGGATCGGCACCCGGATGAGGCCACTCCGGTTGTTCCTTGCCCACGAGACGTGAACGGGCGCCTCAAACCCCGGCACCAGACGCTTATAGGAGTTGACCGTCGGGTTGGTGATCGCGGTGATCTCGGCGGCGTGCACGAGCAGACCGGCCATGAACGATTTGGCGAGCGGCGACAGGTTGTAGGGGTCGTCCGGATCGTGGAAGGCGTTGTCGTCACCGCGGAACAGCGACAGGTGGGTATGCATGCCCGAGCCCTGCACCCCCTCGAGCGGCTTCGGCATGAACGTCGCGTAGACCCCCTGGCTGGCAGCGACCTCGCGCACCACCAGCCGGAACGTCATGACGCTGTCGGCCATGGTGAGGGCGTCGGTGTGGCGCAGGTCGATCTCTTGCTGGCTCGGCGAGTCTTCGTGGAAGGAGTACTCCACCGGGATGCCGAGCTGCTCGAGCTTGCGGATCGTCTGCTTTCGCAGGTCACCGGAAGCATCTCGTGTCGTGAGATCGAAGTAGCCGCCAGCGTCGAGGGGCCGAGGTGGCTGACCAGGCTGCGGCTGCTCGAAGTAGAAGAACTCGATATCGGGAGCGATGTAGAAGGTGAGACCCTCGGCGTGGGCGGCCTGGACATGCCGGCGGAGCACCTGGCGAGGATCGCCATGGAACGGTGAGCCATCGAGGTGGTGGATGTCGCAGAACACCCGAGCTTCGGTGGCGCCAGAGTCGCCCCACGGGAGGATTTCGAAGGTGTCCGGGTCGGGCACGGCGAGCACATCGGCCTCTTGCACCCGTGAGAACCCGTCGATCGACGAGCCATCGAAGGTCATCCCGTCGGAGAGCGCGTTGTCCAGTTCGGCGGGCGAAATGGCGAAGCTCTTCAGGTTGCCGAGCACGTCGGTGAACCAGAGGCGCACGAGGCGAACCCCGCGCTCTTCGACCGTCTTCAGGACGTAATTGCGCTGCTGTTCGCGCACGTCATCCCCTTTCACGACACCAAGTGTGTCGGCAATCGTCCGCCACCGCACCCACGGCCCGGAACGTCGAACGGGGCTCCGCCGAAGCGGAGCCCCGTCCCTGATCGGAAACCGACGTGGTCAGCGCTTGCGAGCACCCTTCGCGGTCGAGCCGCAGACGATCTCGGTGATCATCTTCGCCACGATGTAAGGGTCACAGTTCGCGTTCGGACGGCGGTCCTCTGCATAACCCTTGCCGTCGCGCTCGACCTGCCACGGGATGCGCACCGAGGCTCCGCGGTCGGACACTCCGTAGCTGAACTTGTCCCACGGGGCGGTCTCGTGCTTGCCGGTCAGGCGGTCCTGGATGCCGTCGCCGTAGTTGAGGACGAGATCCATGTAGTTCTTGCCAATGGCCTCACAGGCGTTGATGATCGCCTTGTAGTCACCGCGCATTGCCTTGTTCGAGAAGTTGGTGTGGCAGCCGGCGCCATTCCAGTCGCCCTTCTCCGGCTTGGCATCGAGGCTGATCACCACGTCGTAGTCCTCGGCGATCCGGTGGAGGAGCCAACGGGCCACGTTGAGCTGGTCGCCGACCGCGGTCGGTCCGAGCGGGCCAACCTGGAACTCCCACTGACCGGGCATCACCTCGGGGTTGGTGCCCGAGATCATGAGACCAGCGTCGATACAGGCCTGGGTGTGCTCCTCGACGATGTCGCGACCCATGATGCGGCCGGTGCCGACACCGCAGTAGTACGGGCCCTGCGGGCGGGGCTGACCACCGCCGGGGGGGAAACCGAGCGGGGTGCCGTCCGGGCGGAGCATGGTGTACTCCTGCTCGAGACCGAAGAGCATCTCGTCGGCGGCGAACTTCTTCTCGACTCGGGCGCAGGCCGCGCGGGTGTTGGACGGGTGGGGCCGCATGTTCGAGGCGAGCAACACCTCGCACATCACGAGGATGTTCTGTCCGCCGCGGATCGGGTCTGGGCAGGTGAAGACGGGACGGAGGACGCAGTCCGACTTGTCTCCGGTGGCCTGCTCAGTCGACGAGCCGTCGAAACCCCAGATCGGGGGATCGGTGACGTCATCCGCGAGGATCTTCGTCTTGCTTCGCAGCATGGGGGTCGGCTCGTAACCGTCGAGCCAGATGTATTCAGCTTGGTACGCCACGGGAATGTCCTTCCGTTCACGGGATGTAGGGGCATCCGAACGATGTCAGCGGGCCATTTCCCATCCATGTCTCGAATGTGAATGGCGTGTGAACAGAAGCGGCGGGCTCATCGAGGTGCCGGCCGACGAAGACGGTCGTAGCCTCAAGACACCGTGGCCCTCATCGTGCAGAAGTACGGCGGCACCTCCGTCGCCGATCCCGACCGCATGCGCGCGGTGGCGGATCACATCGCCTTCACCCGGAGCCACGGTGACGACGTTGTTGTCGTGGTGTCCGCGATGGGCAAGTCGACCGACAACCTGATCAAACTCGCGAACGAGGTCTCCGACCGCAAGCCCGGCCGCGAGATGGACATGTTGCTCACCACGGGTGAGCGGATCTCAATGTCGCTCCTGTGCATGGCCCTCGCCGATCGCGACGTCGACGCTGTCAGTTTCACCGGAAGTCAGGTCGGCATCATCACCGACACCGCCCACGGGAAGGCGAAGATCCTTGAGGTTCGTGGTGATCGTGTCCGTGAGGCGCTCGCCGACGGAAAGGTCTGCGTGGTCGCCGGTTTCCAGGGAGTGTCGACTGCGAAAGAGATCACGACCCTCGGCCGGGGTGGCTCCGATACGACCGCCGTCGCCCTCGCCGCCGCGCTCGGGGCCGATGCCTGCGAGATCTACACCGATGTGACCGGGGTGTTCTCCGCTGATCCGCGGATCGTGCCGCAGGCCCACAAACTCACGCACATCAACTTCGACGAGATGCTCGAGATGGCGGGGGCGGGCTCAAAGGTGCTCGCCCTGCGCTCCGTCGAGTTCGCTCGCAACCACCACGTTCCACTCCACGTGCGTTCCTCGTTCACCTGGGAACCCGGCACGTGGGTCACCTCCGAGGAGCCGTCCATGGAAGATCCGATCATCTCCGGCGTCGTCACTGACGCCAGCGAAGCCAAGGTCACCGTGCTCGGTGTGCCCGACCGTCCGGGCGTTTCCGCCGCCCTGTTCGAACCGCTGGCCGCCGCCAACGTCAACGTCGACATGATCGTCCAAAACACGTCAACGGCCGGCACCACCGACATCTCCTTCACCGTGCCACTCGCTGACATGGCTGTGGCGGAGGGCATCGTCGCCGATGTCGCCGGTTCCATCGAGGCGGCCGGTGTCTCACACGACAACGACATCGCGAAGGTTTCGCTGGTCGGTGCGGGCATGAAGACCTCACCTGGAATCGCCGCGAAGATGTTCCGCGTGCTCGCCGACGAGGGCGTCAACATTCAGATGATCTCGACGTCGACGATTCGTATCTCTGTGGTCGTCGCGTCATCCGATCTCGAACGAGCAGCCCGGGTGCTGCACACCGCGTTCGGCCTCGATTCCGGTCAGGCCTACTCGGCGCCCCTCCCCGAACGACGCTGACAGACGCCCGGTCGCCCGAGGGCGATCTGGCAGAATCATCCGATCATGCGCCGGCGTTCACAACTCATTCCGTGGAAGGTCGCGGGACGGGTATCGGAACGTCACCTGAGCGGTGACGACGTTGTTCGCGAGACCGGTTGGGTGTTCAACAACGAGATCGGCGACGACCTCACCCTGGCCGAGTTCGTGGCGACTGGCGATGATGAGGTCCCGGCCTACCTCGAGGCCTTCGGTCTGCGCGAGGAAGCGAACGCCGGTCGCACCCTCATCGAGATCGGTAGCGGAATCGGTCGCATGACCGTCGCGTTCACTCGCGAGTTCGGATCGGTGATCGCCGCCGACCTCGACATCGGATTCCTCGAGCGGTGCCGCGAGACCGTCGCCCGATTCGGTCGGATCGAGCGACTGCGGACACTGGAGGTCGCCGATGGTCGCACTCTCGATCTCGCCGACAACTCCTGTGATCTCGCCTTCAGCTACATCACGCTTCAGCATTGCGTGGAGCGCGACGCCCTCAGCCTCGTGAACGAGGCGGTCCGAGTGACCGCGCCAGGAGGCCGCATCGCACTCAACTTCCGCGGACCCGGACAGGCCGACCCCATCCTCCTGCCGCTCGGCATCGTGATGCGGACCTTGTTCCGATTACCGCGCGTCGGGGAATGGCTTTCCCAGCGCCGCTCCATCGCGCGGCTCGCCTGGCAAGCCAACCGGCTCGCGCCGAGCGAGGTGCTCGGCCTTTTGGAACCGCGAATCACCTCGGTTGAGGTCTGGGTGAACCCCAAGGGAACGATCTCCGGCGGCTCCTCGGTGGTGCGCCACTTCAACGGCATCAACACCAATCACTGGTGGCTGATCGCCACGGTCGCCTGACCCCTCGCGCCGTTAGCCTTCGCGCCATGCGAATTGGAGTCGTTGGAGCCACCGGACAGGTCGGCGGAGTTATGCGCCACCTGCTCGAGGAGCGGGCCTTCCCGGTCACCGAGATGCGGTTCTTCGCCTCCGCGCGATCAGCCGGAAGCACCCTGCCGTGGGCGGGGGGCGAGGTGACGGTTGAGGACGCGGCCGAGGCCGACCCGACCGGGCTTGACATCGCCCTCTTCTCCGCCGGTGCGACATCGTCGCGCGCCCTCGCCCCGAGATTCGCCGAGGCCGGCGTGACGGTGATCGACAACTCCTCCGCGTGGCGCATGGATCCGGAAGTGCCGCTCGTGGTGAGCGAGGTCAATCCGGAGGCGGCCCGATCGGCGCCGAAAGGCATCATCGCCAACCCGAACTGCACGACCATGGCGGCGATGCCGGTGCTGAAGCCGTTGCATGATGAAGCCGGCCTAGTTCGACTGATCGCGAGCACCTACCAAGCGGTGTCCGGAGCCGGACTCGCTGGCGTCGACGAGTTGAGCAGCCAGGTCGTCGCCGTGGCTGACCGAGCCGCCGGCCTCACTCATCATGGCGCTGCGGTTGACTTCCCCGCTCCGGCGAAGTTCGCCTCGACGATCGCCTTCAACGTGCTCGCACATGCGGGTTCATTCGTCGACGATGGCTCCGGTGAGACCGACGAGGAGCAGAAGCTCCGCAACGAGAGCCGGAAGATCCTCGGTATCCCCAACCTCGCCGTGTCGGGCACATGCGTGCGGGTGCCAGTGTTCACCGGCCACTCGCTTGCCATCAACGCCGAGTTCGAGCGGGCGATCTCCGTGGATCGCGCCAACGAACTGCTCGGCTCAGCCCCGGGGGTGATCGCCGCAGACGTCCCGACCCCGCTCGCGGCGGCCGGAATCGACCCGAGCATCGTCGGCCGCGTGCGACGTGACCCCGGTGTCGACGGTGATCGTGGTCTTGCGCTCTTCGTGAGCAGCGACAACCTGCGCAAGGGCGCCGCGCTCAACGCGATCCAGATCGCCGA
>JAFMMJ010000079.1 GCA_017859785.1 Ilumatobacteraceae bacterium | reverse complement strand
CCAAGGGTCAGCTCGGTCTCGATTCCAACGAGGCGATCGGCGACGAGGCCGGGGAGATGGGTGACTCGCTTGCTCGGGTCAACCTGACCGTCACCGAGACGGTCCCCGACCCGACCCCCGATCCCGAGCCAGCCCCTGCTCCACCCTCGAGCGGTGGTTCAAGCGGCGGATCGTCGGGCGGTTCAGGTGGTGGTTCCAGTAGCGGCTCAAGCCCGACTCCCGCTCCGAGCATCGACACCTTCATCCCGCTCGGGCCAACCCGGGTGCATGACACCCGCACCGGTCTCGGCTCGCTCCGCACCCAAGACATCGGGATCGCCTCGGAGGGTGTGCACCGCATGTCGATCGACACGGCCCTGCTCGCCGGTGTCCGCCCCGTCGCCCTCGCGCTCAACGTCACCGTGACCGATGCCGAGGCGTCTGGCTACGCGACCGTGTTCGGCTGCGGTGAGCGTCCCGACACCTCGAACCTCAACTTCGCTCCCGGGTCGGCGGTTGCCAACGCCGTGGTCACCCCGGTGATCTCCCCTGACGACCCGGGGTTCTGCGTGCACCTCAGCGCTCCTGCCCATGTGCTCGTCGATCTCGTCGGCGCCTTCCCCGAGGGTGGTGACTTCACACCGGTGAGGCCCACTCGGCTCGCCGACACCCGCTCGAGCGGCAACCGGATCGGCACGCCCGCTGGCGACGGCGCCGACCTCATGGTCGCCGTGGCCGGCCATGGTGGCGTCGAGCCAGGCGCGTCGAGCGCGATCCTCAATGTGACGGTGACCGATGTTCGGTCCGAGGGTTTCGCGACGGTGCACCCCTGCGGAGCGCGGCCGAACGCCTCCAACCTCAACTTCACCGTCGGCTCCACCGTGCCGAACATGGTGGTGGCACCTCTCGATGGGGCAGGCCGAGTGTGCGTCCATGTCACCGGCGAGGCCCACGTCATCGTCGATGTCATGGGCTGGTTCGGTGCCGGCTCGGGTCTCGAGACGCGCTCGCCGATCCGTGTGCTCGATACCCGCGACGGTTCGCGCGTCGGTCCCGATGGCGAACTCTGGCTGCGTCTCGCCGGAGCCGAGGGGCTGCCCGATGACCTGCGGGCGGTCGCGATGAACCTGACGGCCACCTCGACCTCTGGGACTGGTGGCTATGTGACGGTGTTCCCGTGCGGGCCGCGACCGGCGTCGTCGAGCCTCAACTTCTCGTCGTCGCCGACGGTCGCCAACGCGGTGATCGCTCCGGTGTCGGCCGACGGGTTGGTGTGCTTCCACGTCATCGGTTCCGCCCATCTCATCGCGGACGTGTCGGGTTGGGTGCGCTGAACGCACCCGAGGTCGGCTCCATCAGCGGTCGCGCGTGATAATCCGCGTGATCTCGGTCGCTCCTGCGAAGGTCACCAGATGCGGGCCGGTGATGTGGTGAACATGCCACCGCGGGTCAGCGGCGGCGCCTTCGGCATACGGCGCGAACATGGCCGACTCGGGTCCGTCGACGGCGATGTAGTCGAGGTGGATGTGCTCAGCCGGGTCCGACTGCCAGGGCTCGTCGAGGGTGGCGAATGACTGGTCGTTGACGCCGGCCAAGAAGTGCTCGAGTGACATCTCACCGTCGAGCACGGTGTCGTCGACCTGGAATCCCGAGAACGGGATCATCCCGCCGTTGGCGGCCGCGATCGTTCGGCGCTCCTCGAGGGGGTTCACGTCGGGGGCGGTCGGCGCATGGGCATCGAGGTAGACAAGTCGGCTGATGCGCTCGGGTATCTCGGCGGCGACTCGGGTAATCACCCGGCCGCCGTAGCTGTGTCCGACGAGGGTCACCGGGCCGCCTCCCACACGGTCGATCGTCGACACGACGTCCGCGACGTGGTGGGTGAGGGTGACGTGCGGACCGCCCTCTGATCGCCGCGCGCCATGGCCAGTCAGGGACACCGCCTCCGCCTCAACCGACTCGACGCGGAGGAGGGATCGGACCCGGAGCCAACACCACTCGCCGAGCCACGCTCCGTGGACGAGAATGACGGTGCTTTCGCCGGTCGGATCGATGCTCGGGCTCATGTCAGCGCGTGGATTCGTGACATCGAACCGGGTGGGGCACGGTTGGGCCGAAGGCTCGATCGGTTGTACTGTACGCAGAACGGCACGTTGTCCGCAGATCGGGCAAGTGTCGGTCACTCAACGACATCGAAAGAGGGGGCCATGTCCGACACCAAGACTCTTCCCAATCGCCTGCACCACACCGCCTACGTCACCAAAGACCTCGAGGCGACTCGCGCGTTCTACGAGGACCTCATCGGTCTGCCGCTCACGGCCACCTGGTCAGAGCAGGACGAGCTCTTCGGCGCAGTCCGCACCTACTGCCACTGCTTCTTCGGCCTCGCCGACGGCAGCGCCCTCGCGTTCTTCCAGTTCGCCAACAAAGAGGACCAGGACCTCTTCGACCCCGAACTGATCCCCTCGCCGTTCCGTCACATCGCCCTGCATGTCGACGCTGAGACCCAAGCGGCAATCGAGAAGCGCGTTATGGACGCGGGCTGGCTCCCCGAGCAGACCTTCACCCTCGAGCACGGCTACTGCCGGTCGTTCTACACGACCGATCCCAACGGCATGATCCTCGAGTTCACCGTCGACGCCCCCGGTGCCGACAAGATCAACGAGGACCGGCGCCACGACGCTCACGAGGTGCTGCAGCGCTGGCTGGCCGGCGACCACACCTCGAACAACAACTACCGCTGAGCCCGAACCGCTCCGGGGGTCGTCGAATGCTGTCGCGTCACGATCACCCGTCGGCGATCGGCAAGCGCTCCAAGTTGGACCACTCGTCGCCGATCGCGGCGGCCGTGGCGAGCAGTTTCGGCAGATGTTCACCGAGCAGCACGTCGACTGGGGTCTCGGCGGCGTGGGTCGTCACGTTGAGGGCGGCCACCACCCGGTCGGTGCCACCGCGGACCGGCGCCGCGATCGAACGGATGCCGAGCGAGAGCTGCTCGTCAGACATCGCCCAGCCGCGCTCACGCACCTCGGCGAGCGCCGAGTCGATCTCGGTTCGTGAGGGCTCGACCCGCGGGATGATCCCCGAGGTGCTCGGAGCGGCGAGCGCCGAGTCGAGCTCGTCTCCGTCGAGGTCGGCCAACAGCACACGCCCCATCGATGTCGCCACCGCCGGGAACCGGGTGCCGATGGTGACCGATAACCCGATGATCTTCGGCACGGCGACCCGGGCGACGTACACGATGTCGCTGCCGTCGAGCTGCGACATCGAACTCGACTCGTGGGTCTCCGCGACCAGCGCCGCCATGTGCGGCCGAGCGACGTCCCACAGCCCAAGGGCCGAGATGTACGAGGTGCCGAGATCGAGCGTCTTCGCGGTCAGCGAGTACACCCCGTTCGAGGAACGCACGTATCCGAGTTCCTCGAGAGTCAGCAGGAGGCGTCGCACCGTCGGCCGAGCGAGACCGGTTCGGGTGGCGACGTCGCTCACCGACATCTCCATCGCCCGAGGGCCGAAGGCGCGGATCACGTCGATGCCGCGGGCCAACGCCTCCACGAAGTCTCTCGACCCCTCACGACCCATCGTCACCCCCCGAGTCTCGAACCGGGACGCTCCCCCGCAACGGAAGGATCGCCATGTCTGCCGCACCTGATTCAACCACGAACCACCCACCGGGTCGACGAGGACCGCTCGATGGCATCCTCGTGGCCGACCTCTCCCGCGTGCTGGCGGGGCCGTACTGCTCGATGCTGCTGGCCGACATGGGTGCCACGGTCATCAAGGTGGAGAGCCCAGCGGGTGACGACACGCGCACCTGGGCGCCGCCTGAGAAGGACGGCATCTCCACCTACTACCTGTCGATCAACCGCAATAAGCGATCGATCGTGCTCGACCTCAAGAATCCTGACGATCTCTCGGTGGCGAAGTCGCTGCTGCGGCGAGCCGACATCGCTCTTGAGAACTTCAAGCCCGGCGGCATCGACCGGCTCGGCCTTGGCTACGACGACGTCAAGGGCGACAACCCGGGTCTGATCTACCTCTCCATTAGCGGGTTCGGAACGGCGGAAGGCGCCTCGCTCCCCGGCTACGACCTCGTCGCCCAGGCCGTGTCGGGGCTGATGAGCCTCACCGGTGAGCCCGACGGTCCGGCGCTGCGGGCTGGCATCTCGGTGTTCGATGTGATGACCGGTCTGCATGGTCTCATCGGTGTGCTCGCGGCGCTCAACCAGCGACGCGAGACGGGTCTCGGCCAGCACATCGAGGTCAACCTGTTGTCGTCGGCGATGTCGGGTCTGGTCAACCAGACCGCGGCCTTCACGGCCGGCGGCGTCGTGCCGCGCCGGATGGGGAACGCCCATCCGAGCGTGTACCCGTATCAAACGATGCCAACGAAGGATCGCGACGTCATCATCACCGCCGCGAACGATCGCCAGTTCGCGTCGCTGTGCGAGGTGATCGGCATCCCCGATGCGGCGACCGACGAGCGGTTCGCTCGCAACGCTGATCGCACCGCCAACCGCGACCAACTGCATCCGATGCTCGTGGAGGCGCTGTCGCAGTGGTCGGCTGATGACCTCTTCATCGCGTTGAATGCCGCGGGCGTGCCCTGCGGTCCGATCAACTCGATCGGCGAGGGGGTCGAGTTGGCTGAGCGCCTCGGCCTAGCCCCCCGCGTGACCCTCGGCGAGGGCGACCGCGAGGTCGACCTCGTGCGCAATCCGATCTCGTTCTCAGGTTCCGAGGTCGCCTATCGGCTGCCACCGCCTGAGTTGGGTGAGCACAGCGATGAGATCCGCGCCTGGCTGCTCGACGAGTCCGGCGATTCGTCAAGCGATCCACGACGGAAGGAGACGGCATGACCGAGACCCCATCGTTCCGCACCGGCCTCGGCACCTCCGATGCCGATTCGATCACTCTGCTCGGTCGTTCACTGGCCGACGACATGCTCGGACAGGTCACCTTCGGCGAGCTCGCCTTCTGGCTCGTCGCGAAACGGCGCCCGAGTGAAGGTGAGCGGGTCATGTTCGAGGCGGTGCTGGTGGCGCTCGCTGATCACGGATTCACGCCGACCGCGATCGCCGCACGGCTCACGTATCTGAGTGCCCCGGATTCGATTCAGGGTGCGGTTGCGGCCGGCTTGCTCGGCGGTGGATCACGGTTCCTTGGGGTCACCGAGGACTGCGCGAAGTTTCTCGCTGAGTCGCTGGCGTCGGCCGGTGAGTTGCCGAGCGACGACGCCGGCTGGGATGACCTCGCACGTTCGGTCGTTGCCGACACGAAAGCCGCCGGCCGCTTCGTGCCCGGTCTCGGACACCCGGTGCACAAGGTCGGTGATCCGCGCACACCGGTGTTCATGCGTCTCGCTCGCGAGCACGACCGGTTCGGTCCGCACCTGTCGCTGTTCGACGCGATCGGTCGAGTCGCTCCCGAGGTGCTCGGTCGGGCGCTTCCGTTGAACGGTGCCGGGGTGTGTGGCGCGGTGCTCGCCGATCTCGGTTTCGATCCGGGGATCGTGCGAGGGTTCGCCTTGCTCGCTCGGTGCGCGGGGGTGCTCGGGCACATCACGGAGGAGCGCCTCGACCCGATCGCCAACGACATCTACATGAACGTCGATCGCAATATCGACTACCAGCCGCCGGCCTGAGGGCCAACGGGCGCGGTCCGCCGCGCAGAACACCACCGCAGTGTCCGCAGAGCGGTACTGTGGCCACTCAGCGGACATCAGGTCCGCAAGAAGGGGGTTACACCACTTATGTCAGGTTCCATTCCAGGCCAGCCAAACAATCGCTGGCGCGCGTGGGTGAACGAGCACCCGATCGGCGCGATCGCCCTCGTGGGCGTGATCGCCACCCAGCTCGGCACCTACTTCGGTTACGTGTTCCCGGCCTTCGGCCTTCCGACCCTCCCCTGGCCGCTCTACAACGGCCTGCTTGGGCTCGGCCTCGCTGAGGGTGCCTACTACAACGAAGCCGGCGAGATCGTCGGACAGGCCGGCGTCTTCGGCCAGTACCAGATGTTCGTCGACCACCCGGTCGGCGTCTTCTTCGTTGGCCAGGCCCTGCACTTCGTGAACGGAATTGTGTTCGCGATCCTGTTCGGGCTCATCGCACGTCACTCGCTGCCGTTCAACAAGGACACCAACGGAGGCAACATCTCCAAGGGTCTCCTCTACGGCGTGATCATGACGATCATCTCGGCCGGTCTGCTCGTGCCCTACGCCTACGTGCAGGGCAACGGCTACGGCTTCTTCCTGTTCGACGGTCCTGACGGCTGGAAGCTCCCCGCGGGCATCCTCGTCTGGCACCTCATCTACGGGTACTTCCTCGGCGCGCTCTACCAGCCGAAGGACGACTGACTCCGAACCTCCTCGGACACGGAGGCCCGGTCGCTGCGGCGGCCGGGCCTTTGTCGTTTCTGCGTGTCGGCGGTCAGGGGAGGGTGAGCGTGGCC